>NZ_DDDQ01000171.1:10452-10801 GCF_002336325.1 Roseivirga sp. UBA1976
AGGGGATATTTTACTACTTCCTTAAATCGAATCCAGGTTAGATTACTGTAATAGCTCTCTGAGTTTAGATGGCTTTTTAATGCCTTTGAGCCAGGTTTTGGTGTCTCGTTCAGCAATTAAGAAGATGAACGGAATGGCAAAATTGAGTATGATACCGGTGGGCATTTGAATGAGTACCTGGTTGCCATAACTCGCAAAAATGGCTCCTGCCAGCATGGCATATAAGGCAGAAGCTTGTGTGCGGTTTTTGAGACAGCGCATCCGCATAATCTTTAAACCACCATAGCCGAGTATAAATCCCAACACAACGAGGTGAACCATTAAGCCAATGGGCCCCGTTTCTGCCCAG
>NZ_DDDQ01000080.1:0-14489 GCF_002336325.1 Roseivirga sp. UBA1976
GATACGGTGTCTTTTTCCGGATTAAACCAACGTCTTTCCTCAATGCCCGTACGCTCAACGATCCACTCATGGTTGGTTGTCCATTATTTTTTCCAGATCGCTGTTCCTCACAATGTTTTCAGGCACATAATGGCCAAGTCCGACTATTCTAGATTTTTTCACAGGCAGGAGTTTTTGTTTGAGTATTATTCATAACCGCTCTTCACAGCATCGTTGCCTTTTTGGGCAACGCACAATTTACGCAAAATAGAACAATGGCGGCATTTTGCCACAAGCCGCTCCGTAAATTGTGGTGAGGAAAGGCTTAAAACATGTAAGAGCTAACATTTTTGGTGAGTGGCTGGCACACAACCCAAAATAAGCTTTAGTTTGCCTGCTGGAAAAAAAGCAACATACTCAAAACATATTCGTAACAGTGTTGGAAAGTAGTTTGAGAGAAATGATGAAAGGTGGTCTTTGCTGTTTTGTGGCCTTGGTACTGGTGACCTTTACAAGCTGTGGTGATCATGAAAAAGAGCTTACTGCCGATGAGATCATTCAAAAAGCGGTGAAGCGTCATGGAGGCGATAATTACGACAACATGGAAGTGGAATTTGACTTTCGCAATCGCCACTTCAGAGCAAAAATCAGCAATGGAGAATATGTTTACGAACGCAGTTTTAAAAGTGACAATGGCTGGGTAACAGACATATGGTCTAATAAAAAATTTAAGCGCATGGTAGGGGAGAAAGAAATAAAACTCGACCGTGAAGATATGCGCACATACCGTACGGCTACTAATTCTGTAATTTATTTTGCACTTCTTCCCTTTAACCTGGACGATCCGGTGGTGAACCGGCAACTAATGCGTTCGGTGGAAATTAAAGGGCAACCCTACTACAAAGTAGAAATTACCTATGGTGAAAATGGAGGAGGGCAAGATTTTGAAGACGTGTACATTTATTGGATACACAAGGAAAACTTCACGGTAGACTACCTGGCCTACTCCTTTAATATAAATGGAGGAGGGGTTCGCTTTAGAGAGGCCTACAACCAGCGTGAGGTCGAAGGCATACGCTTTCAAGATTATATGAACTATACCATAGAAGAAGACTTTCCTGCCCACGAATTAGACTATGCCTTTGTAACCAACAAATTAAAGCTGGTGTCTAAAATTGAGTTGGAAAACGTTGAAGTAAGACTTTTTCCGCAACCGCAGGCCGACTAGCTAAATAAAGTAAGGTTGCCAAACTGATTAGCAGGAGGCACCTTCTCCCACAAGGCGTTCCCATTAAAATTAGGATCTGCTAAACGCGGGTTAATTGTATAGTGTTTTATGGGCTCGTCACTAAACGGCTTAACAAACTCCAGAATGCTTTCGGCTGTGTTGCTGTCATTGAGCCATTCCATCATTAGGTCTTCATTAAGAATGGCCGGCATTCGAGAGGTAACTTCGCTTACATCGCCAGAGGCCTCGGTGGTCAAGATCATAAAAGTATTCACCTGTTCACCATCTTCTGTTTCAAAGGTGTCCCATATACCGGCTATACCAAAGAGCGAATTGTTTTGCAGATAAAAGCGGTACGGAACCTGTTCTTTTTTGCCCAGGTCTTTCCAATCATAAAAACTATCGGCAGGGATTATACAACGTTGCTGCTTTAGACTTTTACGTTGAGAAGCCTTGCTTAGGAGGGTTTCTACAGGTGCATAGAGCAGCTTATGGCTCACGCCTTTACTCTTTGTAAAGGAAGGGTGGATGCCCCAATAAAAATAGCTTAGTACATCAGGGTCGGCACTGGTTATGGCCGGTAATAGCTGAGTAGGTTGCGCGTTAAAGGTGCCTTGGTGATTGTCAGGAACTTCAACACTAAAATGTTCTTGAATAAGCTGAGCTTCGGATGCAATAGAGAAGTTAGGGAGCATTTAGTCGATCTAAAATTGGTATTCCAAGTTCGTTAAAAAAGCCTTTGGAATCAAATTGTAAAAAACTTGTTTGCAAAGAAAGCAATAGCCCAACAAAGTGTATGACAGATCGGGCTTTATTCTGGTATCTTTAATTTGAATATAGATTGTTTTAAACCTATTTTTGGAGCCTAAATTTTGACGGAGCAATATGGCTGAAATTGTAAAAATGCCAAAGATGAGTGACACCATGGAAGAAGGTGTTATTGCGGTTTGGCATAAAAAAGTTGGTGATAAAGTAGAATCTGGAGAATTGATGGCCGAAATCGAGACCGATAAGGCTACCATGGACTATGAATCATTTCATGAAGGCACTGTGCTGTACCTTGGTGCAAAAGAAGGAGAAGCGGTAGCCGTAAATGGCATATTGGCAATTGTTGGCGAAGAGGGAGAAGATTATAAAGCCCTTTTGAATGGAGCCCAGGAAGAAGCCACCGAAGAAAAGAAAGAAGAGAAAAAGGCAGAACCCCAAAAAGCTGCTGAAAAAATAGATACCAGCAACATCAATGCTGAAATTGTACGCATGCCCAAAATGAGTGACACCATGGAAGAAGGTGTTATTGCGGCATGGCACAAGAAGGTAGGCGATAAAGTGGAAGCAGGAGAACTAATGGCCGAAATTGAAACCGATAAGGCCACTATGGAATACGAGTCCTACCATGATGGTACCGTACTTTACCTGGGAGCAGAGGAAGGAAGTTCGGTAAAAGTAGATGGTATTTTGGCAGTAGTTGGTGAAGAAGGTGCCGATTATGAGGCACTCATTAAGGCCGACCAGCAAGGAGGTACTTCTGATGATGAGCCGACTCCGGCTGCCAAAGAAGAGAGCAAACAGGAAGAAACCAAGAGCGAGCCTATATCTTTGGGTTCTTCCTCAAGCAATACATCAGGAAGCAATGGCCGGATCAAAGCCTCTCCTTTAGCAAAGAAAATGGCAGAAGAAAGGGGGATTGACATCAGCCTTGTAAAAGGTAGTGGAGATGGCGGACGTATTGTGAAGCGTGATGTCGAGAACTACGTACCAAGTCAGCAAGCGCAGGCTCCGGCTCAGGAAGCCGCTGCAGCTCCGGCTGTGCAGCTACCCAAAGTAGTTGGCGAAGAAAGCTTTGAGGAGATGAGAGTGAGTCAAATGCGTAAAACCATTGCTAAGAGACTTTCTCAAAGCAAATTTACCGCACCGCACTTCTACCTCACCATGGAAATCAACATGGATAAGGCTATAGAAGCCAGAAAGAGTATGAATGAGGTTTCACCGGTAAAAATATCGTTCAATGATATGGTCATTAAGGCTGCCTCGGTGGCCCTGAGAAAACATCCACAGGTAAACTCATCATGGCTAGAAGATAAAATCCGTATAAATCACCATGTGCACATTGGTGTAGCCGTGGCGGTCGATGAGGGACTGCTTGTGCCTGTTGTACGATTTGCCGATAGTAAACCACTTTCGCATATTTCTGCCGAGGTGAAAGAGTTGGGAGGAAAGGCCAAGAATAAAAAGCTTCAACCCGAAGAAATGTCGGGCAATACCTTTACCATTTCTAACCTGGGAATGTTTGGTATAGATGAATTTACGGCCATCATTAATCCGCCTGATGCCTGTATTATGGCCGTTGGAGGCATTAAAGAAACAGCCGTAGTTAAAGATGGTCAGTTGACCATTGGAAACATTATGAAGGTAACCTTATCGTGCGATCACCGTGTAGTGGATGGGGCAGTAGGTTCCGCCTTCTTGCAAACCTTCAAGAGTCTGCTGGAAGATCCGGTGAGGCTGTTGGTATAAAGAACTAACAAATGCTGCTTTAAGAGCCTCAGACTTTTATGTGTAAAAGTCTGAACCGATTGCTCATTAAAACCAGAATGCCGAAGGGCTACGGTTTTGGGTAATGGCTTTTGAAGCAGCATTTTTCATTAAAGCAAATTGAAAATGACAAAGATAAAATCGACAACCGTTTTGGCCGTAAAGCATAATGGAGGTATTGCCATAGGTGCCGATGGTCAGGCTACTATGGGAAACACTGTGGCTAAGAGCAATGTAAAAAAGATCAGGAAACTTCAGGAAGGTAAGATAGTGACCGGCTTTGCAGGATCTACTGCTGACGCCTTTACTTTGCTGGAGCGTTTCGATGAGAAACTAAATGCCTATGGGGGTAACATGAAACGCGCAGCCATAGAGTTGGCCAAAGACTGGCGTATGGATCGTTACCTGAGACGGTTGGAGTCTATGCTCATTGTGGCCGATAAAGAAGACATATTAATTCTCTCCGGAACCGGTGATGTATTGGAGCCTGACAATGGCATTGCAGCCATAGGATCAGGGAGCATGTATGCCCAGGCGGCAGCTCAGGCTCTGGTAAAGCATGCTCCTGAACTTGACAGCTATAAAATTGTTGAAGAAAGCTTAAAAATTGCTGCTGACATCTGTATTTACACCAATAGTAATTTGATTATTGAGAGAATTTCCTAAATTTGTGTTTAGAAATAGTGCAACTTTTTCTAACACCAACAACACCTATCATTTTCTAACTATTCTGAGATATTCAGACATTGAAAGCGCATGCTTTCTAAAACAAAGAAAATGAAAACCATAGGTAGATTATTAATTCTCTCATTCTTAACTGTAGTGCTTGGGGCTTGTGCAGAGTCTCCGGTGGTTAACTATCAGGAAGCTACAGAAGGCAGACTTCTGTTGGGAGCCAATGTGCACCTGGGAAATGGTGAGGTAGTAGAGAATGCTGCACTTGGTGTAAAAGATGGCTATGTGACCCTTCTGGCTGCCGATGCACTAGATCAGTTAGACCTGAGAAAATTTCAGGTAGATCGGTTAGGGCCGGAGTACCATATTTATCCTTTTAAGAAAATTGATGCCGGAAATTCTGGGATTGTCCTGGCAAGGGCCGATTCAGAACCAATAAATATTGCGATACGCGACAAAGAAGTGGAAAAATGTATAACCATTGGTTGTGAAGCGCAGTTGTTAATATGCTACGGAAGCATTCAAGATATCTCCAAGTTCAGAGTTGACTATGTGGTGATGGGAGGAGAGAAAGTTAAGATAATGAGGCAAAGCGACTACGGTTCCGCTATACTGCCCGATTAAATTGTAACAGTCTGATCATATACATAAAAGGCCGCTGTGATATCATAGCGGTTTTTTGTTTTTGAGCCGTTTTTAAGTACATCAGTCCTTTATTGGCAAGCTTCCTCAATTGATTCCCTAATCAACCTTCCGGCAGTTTCTATATCTTCCATACTTATATTGATGGGAGGAGCCAGGCGGAAGCTTTCAGGGCAAGAGAGAAACCAGAAAGTAATAATACCTCTCTTTAAACAGGCTTGAACAATTTTTTGAACCAATTCAGCATGCTCAAATTCAATGGCGAACATTAGCCCCTTTCTGCGAATCTCCTTTATGGCCGAATGTCCAATAGCTTTTTCCAAATGGTAGCCTTTTTCTTCAACCGAAGCGAGCATATTCTCTTCTTCAATAGCCCTGAGGTTGGCCAAAGCGGCAGCACAGTTTACGGGATGCCCGCCAAAAGTAGTAATATGGCCCAGCATGGGAGCATGGGTAAAGAGATTCATTTTTTCATACGAAGAAATAAACGCTCCAATGGGCATTCCTCCGCCAAGGGCTTTGGCAAGGGTGAGGATATCCGGTACTACTTCATAGTGTTCAAAGGCAAACATTTTACCGGTACGACCAATGCCTGTTTGTATTTCATCGAAAATAAGCTGAGTCCCTGTTTGGTTGCACTTATTGCGCAATGCCTCCAGAAACTCCCTGGTGGCTATGCGTACCCCGGCATCTCCCTGAATAGGTTCTACCAAAACAGCGGCAGTTTTTTCAGAAATAAGTTCTACATCGGCTAGTCGATTGAAATGAATGAAGCGAACATCGGGCAATAAAGGTCTAAAACGATACTTCTTGGTTTCGTTGCCCGATACACTAAGAGCTCCGTGAGTGCTGCCATGGTACGACTTGTGGCAGGAAATTACTTCTGTTCTGCCAGTAACCCGTTTGGCTAGTTTTAAAGCTCCTTCAATGGCTTCGGCTCCGCTGTTTACAAAATAGCTACAGTTTAGACTTTTGGGGAGTAGCCCGGCTAGCTCAAGAGCCAATTGGTTTTGAGGTGTTTGAATAAACTCTCCGTAGGCCATTACATGCATATACTTGTCTAATTGCTCTTTAATGGCGGCTACTACTTTGGGATGTCGATGGCCTATGTTTGTTACCGCTATACCGGAAATGAGGTCGTAGTATTGCTTACCATTCTTATCAAAAATATATGTGCCTTCGGCATGGCTCACTTCTATAGCCAATGGGTGAGGAGAGGTTTGAGCCAAATGGTGCAAAAAGATTTCCTGCGAGTTCATGTGCGAAATTAATGAAGTTCTGCATTCCCATTGGTACCTATTCATTAGTTTTGACCTATGTTGAATACCACTCCTTTTAGCCCTTTTGAGAAAGGATTTTTGTGGTTCTTTCTGTGTCTGGTTGTATTCGCCTTTTATTATCAGTTGGGTATCTATCCATTGTTTCTGGAGGAGCCCCGTAGGGGATTAATTGCTCTGGAAATGATGATGCAGGACAATTACTGGGTTCCGACACAAACGGGTGATTTGTACTTCAGGAAACCACCGTTGTACAATTGGCTTCTCATTTTGTCGTACAAGGTATTTGGTGTCAATGAGTGGGCTACCCGTTTTTTTTCGGTTTCAAGTCACCTGCTTTTAGGGCTTATCACCTATCTGTTTTCTAAGAGATATTTGGGCAATGCATTGGCTGTGCTTGTGGCCTTTAGCTATTTGTTGGCGGTGGATATACTGGTCTATTTTTCGGCTTTAGGCGAAATAGACTTGTTCTATGCGCTGCTTACCACCCCAATACTTTTTGGGATATTCCACTACGGGGAAAAGGGTAGCTACCTTAAGCTTTTTCTTTTGGTATATGGGCTAACAGCCCTGGCCTTCCTCACCAAGGGCTTAAGTGCCCTTCCATTTACTGGCATTAGTTTGTTGGTATATTTCAGTTGGAAAAAGCGTTTTAGAGAGCTTTTCTTTTGGAGGCATTGGTTGGGTGTCTTGCTGTTCTCAGTCCTGGTAGGAGGGTATTTTTATAAGTATAGCCAGTACGAGGAAGTGAGCGGATGGTGGACTACTTTGTTCAGCGAATCAGCCGAGAAGGCCACAGGAGGAGGCTTTTCTAAATGGATTAATCATTTAATAGCTTTTCCCCTCGATACACTCAAAAACCTGCTTCCGGCTACTTTTTTCTTGCCCGTTATTTTCAGAAAGCAGATTATCCAGTTGCTTAAAGCCAACCGATTGGTTTGGTATGGTGTGCTCGTATTCCTTAGTAATTTTGCGGTGTATTGGTTGTCTACTGAAGGGCGATCGAGATACATTTACCCCTTGTTCCCTTTCGCTTGTCTGGTGTTGATTTATGCCGGAGAGTTGTCTGGCGTTCGCTGGAAAGATAAGTACCTTAGAGCAGTTTCCATTGTTTGTGCGGGGCTTATGATTATCGCTTTTGCAGCCATTCCGTTTTTACCTTCCTTAGAAGCGGTTGACAATCGATGGGTAATAACCGGTGTGGGGGTGTTCCTTCTTAGCATGCTTTTAGGGATTACTTTAAAAGGAAGGGTGAGACCCTATTTGGCCGTTTTGGCCGTATTGTGTGTTTTGCGTTTAGGTTTTTCTTTCATTGTTCCGCAAACAAGGGAAAAGACAACGGGTGCAGCCAAAGACAAGGCTTTGGCAACCGAATTTGCCTTACTTACGGAAGGAAAGCCACTTTACAGGCTTGGTGATGTGCGCATGTCGCTAACTGTAGTTTTTTACCTGGAAAGAGAGCGTGGAGAAGTATTGAAACAGAAAGGAGAGTTTTCGCAGGGGTATTTTTTCTGCTATACAGAAGATTTACCTACCACATACCAACCGGTGGGGGAGCTGAGTTATCACGGAGAGCCCATATATTTAATTCGCTATACACCTTAAGCAATTTTTCTGAATCTGCTGTTAGTAATTGCTGCCTGAATGTGGTGCCTGAAGTAATTGGGTAAAACAGGCTTTTGCAGTACAGCCACTATGTCAGACGTTTTTACATCGTCAGGATTGTTGCCGGTAAGTATAAGGGCCGGCATGGCAGCATTGATTTCGTTGGCTTTTTCAACTAACTCCGTTCCATTCATAAACGGAAGTTGATTATCGCTAATCATTAGATCGAAACGCTGCTCTTGTAACATTTGCAAGGCCAGAAAGCCATCGCTGGCATGGAATACCTCATAGTTCCATGATTCAAGCATTTTCTTATATACCATTAATGATACCCTGTCGTCTTCTACCAATAATATCTTGAGTCTGTTCATAACCTTCCTGTTTTATGATTCAAATATTGGCCTAATAATGATGGTACGTGAGATTCTTCGACCATTGGAAGGATTTCTGGGATGAGCATAAAAAAAGCCCAGATGAGAAACCTGAGCTTTTTGGTGACTTTAGCGTCTATTATTTTCGATTGAGTACTTTTCTAACCGCCTTGGCTATATTTTCAGCATCAATGCCATATTTTTTCATAAGCTCATCGGGAGTACCGCTTTCGCCAAATGAATCGTTTACGGCTACCATTTCGAGCGGAGCGGGATGATGTAGAGCCAGCGTCTGTGCTATGCTGTCGCCAAGTCCACCGTTCATTTGGTGTTCTTCGGCCGTAACCACACAACCGGTTTTGCTTACCGAAGCCAAAACGGCTTCTACATCCAGCGGTTTTATGGTGTGTATGTTAATTACTTCTACACTTATGCCCTCTTTGGCCAGTTCCTCTTCGGCCACTATGGCCTCCCACACCAGGTGTCCTGTTGCAAAGATGGTTACGTCCAACCCTTCTATGAGGTGGAGTGCTTTGCCAATTTCAAATTTCTGATCCTCAGGGGTGAAAATAGGCACTTTGGGGCGCCCAAAGCGTAGGTAAACGGGGCCCTGATGCTCAGCAATGGCTATGGTAGCGGCCTTAGTTTGGTTATAATCGCATGGGTTGATCACCGTCATGTGAGGCAACATCTTCATCATGCCAATATCTTCCAGTATTTGGTGGGTAGCCCCATCTTCGCCAAGAGTAAGACCTGCGTGTGAGGCACAGATTTTTACATTCTTGCCGGAATAGGCAATAGACTGTCTTATCTGATCGTAGACTCTTCCGGTAGAAAAGTTGGCAAAGGTTCCTGTAAACGGAATTTTTCCACCTATGGTCAGGCCAGCAGCAATACCCATCATGTTGGCTTCTGCAATTCCTACCTGAAAGAATCGGTCAGGATTCTCATCAATAAAATCCTGCATTTTCAAAGAGCCCACCAAGTCGGCACAAAGGGCCACAACATCAGGGTTGATTCTACCGAGTTCAGCAAGGCCAGCGCCAAAACCTGAACGTGTATCTTGCTTTTGAGTGTAAGTGAATTTTGTCATGTTGCTGAATTAGTAGTCGCCTAGGGTTTCGTTCAATTGAGATAGGGCAGAGGCCAGTTGCTCATCGTTAGGGGCAATTCCATGCCATTTATGAGTGCCTACCATAAAGTCTACTCCGTAGCCCATTTCGGTATGCATTAGGTTCATTACAGGCTTTCCTTTACCACTCAGGGTTTTGGCTTCTTCCATGCTTTTTACAATGGAAGCCATATCGTTGCCTTCGCTCTCCATTACTGTCCAGCCAAAAGCTTCCCATTTGGCTCTTAAGTCACCTAGTGACATTACTTCTTCTGTTGGCCCGTCAATTTGCTGGCCGTTCACATCGATGGTCGCAATAAGGTTGTCTACTTTATGGTGAGCCGCATACATGGCCGCTTCCCATACCTGGCCTTCTTCTATTTCGCCATCGCCCATGAGTATGTATACCAGGTGATTGTCTTTGTTTAGTTTTTTGGCCTGTGCTGCTCCACAAGCCACAGAAAGTCCCTGGCCCAAAGAACCTGAGGCTACGCGAATGCCGGGAAGGCCTTCTTCGGTAGCAGGATGACCCTGAAGACGGGAGTTTATTTTGCGGAAAGTGGCAAGTTCGGCTACATTGAAGTAGCCGGCTCTGGCCAATACGCTATACCAAACCGGTGAGATGTGGCCATTAGATAAGAAAAAGATATCTTCATTCTTTCCATCCGGATCGAAATGATCTTTCCTCTCCATCAGGTTAAAATACAGGGCTACTAAAAAATCGGTGCAGCCCAAGGAGCCACCGGGGTGGCCTGAGCTGGCCCCATGCACCATGCGTACAATGTCTCTTCGCACTTGAGAGGCTATTTGCTCAAGTTCTTCGATGTTCTTTTTACTCACCTTTCAAAGTTGTTTATGGTTGTGGAATTATTTTAAAATTTGCGCTGCGTGGTCTTTGGTTTTTACCTTTTCAATGACCTCTTCAATAATGCCTTTTTCGTTAATGATAAAGGTTGTTCTGGCCGTGCCCATGTACTTTCTGCCATACATTTGTTTTTCTACCCAAGTGCCAAACTGTTCGTGAATGCTCTTGTCTTCATCGGCAATGAGCGGAAAGGGCAGCTCAAATTTATTGATGAAGTTTTGGTGTTTTTTGGGAGAATCGGAACTAATACCTACCACTGCGTAGCCTGCCTTAAGCAGTGCTTCGTAGTTATCGCGCAGGTTGCAGGCCTGGGCGGTACAGCCGGGTGTATTGTCTTTGGGGTAGAAGTAAAGAGCCAGTTTTTTTCCGGCAAAATCTGAAAGTTTTATGGTGTTTCCATCTTGGTCGATGCCTTCAAAGGCAGGGGCTTTGTCGCCTACTGTTAAGCTCATGCTATTCAATGTTTAGTTTTAGAATTGATTCGTTTCCGGCATTATCTGCCACTTTCAATTCAAACTCTCCTTTGAGTGGTTTGTTTTTATGAAGCATTTCTGACCAAATGAGTTTCTTTTTGGGTTCATAATGCATCAGCAACCACTCGCCATTCAATTTCGCTTCAAAGTTATTAATCCCTGAAAGTTTATCGTCAATAGTCAGGCTAATTATATTGTTTTGAACAGACCTTTTCCTGATGGTTGGAGGTTCAAGGTCTTTCAGTAGGGTGTACTTACCGAAACCATGCATGGTAAAGCGGGCTTTTCCGTCCTTAATGGTGCCTCCAACAAAGCCGGCATTTCCGGAACCATCTACCATATAGAGTCGGTATTGGCTGAGCGAATCGTAGCTGCCCAATAGCTCCATTTCTACCTCTATTCCCCCCTTAAGCGGATATATATCTTCTGAGAATTCAAATACATCTTTTCCCGTTTTTTCGTCTACATAATGTTTGGCTCTGAAATACAGCGTATCGAACAGAGTTGATTTAGAAAATTTCAGGGAGTAGGTGTCGGCCAGAAACGAGTGTTCGCTAGCGGCAGGCACACGGTCTGAATAGGCTATTTCCTGACGGCTACCATCTCTGTAAACGACTTCCAGTGGAAGCACTTTTCTCAGGTCTATGAGGTACACGTTCTGTTGGTCGTTGTAGTAGGCGGGTTCATAGACCTTGGATCCTTGTTGGTTATAAACCGTGATTTTATTGTTGATGCTATCTCTGGACTGAAAAAGCATCAGAGTATTGTCTAGCGTATACGAGTTGTACTTTACTTTTATGGGGTCCGACAGACACTCTATTGTTGGTAACCCCTTAATGACAAACTGCACCGTACTTTTGTTGCCGTAGGCATCGCGGGCTTCAATACGCACATTCTTTATGGCATTGGCTTCAACCAACAGATAGCCGTTGTTTTTCTTTTTCGGGTAGAATTTCAACGGGTTGCCATCGTCTACATATAGCTTGTTGAATCTCTTGCGAGTTTCTTTGGCAGCCTGATAGTTGGTGTGAATGAGTATATTTTTCTGGAGCGAAAAGTTAATGCTATCAATGTTTTGCTGAAAATAGAGTTCGTCATTTACATATACATCGATAAGCGGTACTCCATTGCGGTTGGAAGCACCGTTCAGTTGATCGTAGGTAAAAATTTCCATGCCTATCTGTCCCAGGGCATAGATGGTGTCGGTATGAAGTCCGCGGCTGTTTTTAGACTGTAGGTCGAATTCAAAGCGGCCAAATTGTTGATTGACCCTGGACTGTATGTTGTTGGTCTTTAAGGCCAGGGTTTCAATTTTAGGAGGAATGTTGTCTTTAATTTGATTGAAGCCAATGCGCAAAGGATCGAGTACTTCGTGGTTTACTCCCCGGATTTCGAAATGGAGATGAGGCCCGGTGGAAGACCCTGAATTACCGGAGAATCCAATCACTTCGCCTTTTTTAACCGTGAATTCTCCTTTTTTAGGAAAGAGGTTAACCTCGAACGACTTTCTTCGGTACTGCTCTTTCAGAGTGTATTCGGCAATGGCTTCACTGAAATTTCTAAGGTGGGCGTAAACGGTAGAGGTTCCGTTAGGGTGTTGAATATAAATACAGTTACCATAGCCTCCTGTGCCTACACGAATGCGGCTCACATAGCCATCGGCTGAGGCCAATACGGAAAGGCCTTCTACTCCGTTGGTCTTAATGTCGAGCCCGGCATGGAAATGACTGGAGCGTAGTTCGCCCATGTTGCCGCTTAAGAAATTATCCTTTTCCGGCTGAATGGGGAATACATAATAGTCTTTATCTATTGCATCGTATTGTGCAAAAGCATGGGAGCTAAGTGCGACCAGCAGGGCACCTACAATGAACTTACTTAATTTCAACTTCCAACATTTTTGTTCCTTCTATAAACGCTTCTAGCTTATCGCCAATGGCTATGGGGCCAACCCCTGCTGGGGTACCGGTAAAGATGATATCTCCTTTCTTTAATGTAAAGTAGCGCGAAACGTAGGCCACTATTTCATCGAACGGAAATAACATCAGGCTGGTATTGCCCTGTTGTTTCATGTCACCGTTTTGGTGCAGTGAAAAGTTGAGGTTGGCAAGGTCGAAATCGGTTTTTGAAACAAAGTCAGATATGGGGGCCGAGCCATTAAAGGCTTTGGCAATTTCCCAGGGCAATCCTTTTTCTTTGCATTGCTGCTGCAAATCTCTTGCCGTAAAGTCTATGCCAATGCCTATTTCTTCGTAGTACTTATGGGCAAATTTAGGGTCGATATATTTGCCTTCTCTATTGATTTTGAGGAGTATTTCTACCTCAAAATGAATGTCTTTGCTAAAGTCGGGGTAGTAGAAGGGAGCGTTGTTTCTCAGCAAAGCCGTGTCGGGTTTCATAAATACAACAGGCTGGCTGGGTTTTTCGTTATTCAGTTCTGCAATATGGGCAGCGTAGTTTCTGCCAATGGCAATAATTTTCATAGAGTAGTTTCAGTTTCGGAACAAATTTGACTCAAATGTATTTAATCACTAGGTCTGGTAAACGCTTAAATTTGTGAGCATCTACAGATGCTTAAAAAAGCACATTGGCCAGAACAAATTTAAAATACCCTAGTCGTTTGACAACCTAAAGAGATTGTTCAACTTTGAATAGCTAAAGATACAAACAAGCATGAAAGCAACCTTGAAAACGCGATTTGCAGTATTGATTTTTACACTGATGGTGGGCATTTGGGCCTGCACGACAGTGCCTATTACCGGAAGAAAACAAATGACGGGGCTTATTGGCAACCAACAGGTTATAGCCATGAGTGCCGATGCCTACAAACAGGTAATGGATTCTGTAAAACTATCTGACAATGTGCAACAAACGCAAATGATCAAGCGGGTTGGCGGACGTATTCAGCAGGCGGTTGAAAAGTATTTGGCCGATAATGGCAAAGCCGATTTGCTGGAAGGATTCAACTGGGAGTTTAACCTGATTGACAATGATACTACTGTAAATGCTTGGGCCATGCCTGGAGGCAAGGTGGCCTTCTATACCGGTATTTTACCTATCTGCAAGGACGACCTAGGGGTAGCTGTTGTGATGGGACATGAGGTGGCCCATGCCGTGGCCAAACATGGACAAGAACGTATGAATAATGCCTATGCCAAGCAAATTGGCCTTTCGATTGGGGCTGTGGCTTTGGGGCAAGACCCAACGTTGGGTCAGCGTTTGGTTTTTCAGGCAGTTGGACTGGGCTCAGAGCTGGGGATGCTCGCATTTTCCAGAACGCATGAGTCGGAGGCCGATGAGCTTGGGCTGATCTTTATGGCCATTGCCGGCTACGATCCTTCTGAAGCTCCCAAGTTTTGGGAACGCATGTCGGCCAATAGCGGTGGGCAGGCGCCTCCGGAGTTTCTTTCAACTCACCCTTCTCATGAAACCCGTATCGAGCGCCTCAATGCCAAATTGCCGGAGGCTATGGAGTATTACAGAAACAGCGAAATGAAGTAACAGGGTAGAATTTTAAAGCCAGGAAGTGGATATTAACTGAGTGATTATAGTTACTGATCCACTTCATTGCGCTTTGAGACACCTTTTACCGATCGTGACCTTTGGCTTTGTCGCATCGATTGTCCGCTCAATTCTCCCTATTTAAGTTTGGGTTTAATAGGGAAAAGCTGGTGCCACCTTCAAGCCTCTGTCATCCTTGTTCCATAACCAATCCTTATAGACGAATCAACCAA
>NZ_DDDQ01000080.1:14873-15072 GCF_002336325.1 Roseivirga sp. UBA1976
GATTAGCCCACGGTTTTCCGATTACCTGATAACTGATTAACCAAAAACCTACTGAGGTGCAAGGCTGTGGGAGATGCTGAAACAGGTTCAGCATGACGTGGGTATGGTTGCTTTTGCGGTGCACGTAACTGTGAATAATGAACTGGGAGCCCGTTTTCCGATTACCTGATAACTGATCAATTAATCCTTATAGACGAAT
>NZ_DDDQ01000080.1:15450-15858 GCF_002336325.1 Roseivirga sp. UBA1976
GATTAGCCCACGGTTTTCCGATTAACCGATAACCTACTCAGGTGCAAGTCTTGTGAGATGCTGAAACGAGTTCAGCATGACGTGTTATGGTTGCTTTTGCGGTAGCCGTTACTATGAGAAACATACTAATAACCTGTTTTCTGTTTTTCCGATTAACCGATTATCAACGAACAACCTACCCAGGTGCAAGGCTGTGGGAGATGCTGAAACGAGTTCAGCATGACGTGGGTATGGTTGCTTTTGCGGTACACATAACTGTGAATGATGAACTGGGAGCCCGTTTTCCGTTTTCTGATTACCTGATAACTAATCAATTAATCCTTATAGACGAATCAACCAATTCACCTCTTAGGCCTCTCCACTACGGTCGAGGAGGAAAGTAGGATGGCTAAGATTAGCCCACGGTTT
>NZ_DDDQ01000109.1:0-13083 GCF_002336325.1 Roseivirga sp. UBA1976
CTGAACTTGTTTCAGGGTCTTTTTAAAGAGGGTTATGCTCCTGAAAAGTCGGGACAGAATGGCGAGCATAATTTTGGCCATCATTGGTGTCATCATCAATGTGAGAAAAGCGGTGAAGACACCGCTTGTGGCAATTAAATAATTCATAAATCAATAAATCAGCGAAACCATGAAGGTTTTGAAGTTTGGCGGTACGTCCGTAGGAAGTGTAGAGGCAATCAGAAAGGTTGCTGAGATTCTGAAAAAGGAATCCGGTCAGGAACAGTTGGTGGTAGTAGTTTCTGCCATGAGCGGGGTCACGAACACTCTAATTTCCATTTCGCAAAAAGCTGCGGTTCGTGATGCCAGTTATGAATCCAACCTACAAGACTTAGAGGATAAGCACTGCACTGCGTTTAAGGAACTCACAGGAAATTCCAACTGCTTCGAGATTTCTAAGCTCTTCGTTCGACTTACCGAAATTTGTAGAGGCGTATATCTTTTGCGCGAATTGACTCCAAGAACCAGCGACTATATTCAGTCCTGTGGTGAAAGGCTATCGAGCTATATTATTAGTGAATATCTCAAAAAAGAAGGGCTTCAGGTAGAACTCTATGACAGCCGAAAATACCTGATTACCGATAAGAAATTCGGTGGTGCCAATGTACTTTGGCAGTCCACCAAAGCAGCTTTACAAGAGCTTAAGCCACAATTAGCTTCAATTAGTGTTTTCCCGGGCTTTATTGCTTCAACCAGCGATAACGAAACCTCTACGCTGGGGCGTGGTGGTTCTGACTACACGGCAGCGGTTTTGGCTAATTTGCTTCAGGCCAGAGAATTACAAATCTGGACAGATGTTAACGGTCTAATGACCTCCGATCCGCGATTGGTTCCTTCGGCTCATTTGCTGGAGCATGTTTCATACGAAGAAGCGCTTGAACTATCTCATTTTGGGGCTAAGGTGCTTTATCCGCCAAGTATTCAACCCGCTCTTGATGCAGAAATTCCAATTTGGGTGAAGAATACTTTCGACCCTGAAGGCCCAAGCACTTTGGTTACTAAAGAGTGGGATGACGAAAAGCAGACCATTTGCGGAATTTCCAGTATTCAGGATGTAGCACTGGTTAACCTTTCAGGTGCCAGCATGGTGGGTATACCAAGTTTCTCTTATCGCCTTTTTAAAGCCCTAAGCCAGGCCAACATAAACGTGATTATGATTACCCAGGCCTCATCTGAACATTCCATATGTGTGGGTATTTCCAAGACCGATGCTCATGCAGCTCTTGAGGCCATAATTGAGGAGTTTGAGCAGGAAATATCATTACATAAAATAGATGAACCGGTAGTAGACGAAGATCAAAGTATTATAGCACTGGTAGGCTCTCATATGAAAAACCAGGTGGGGATTTCCGGCAAAATGTTCAATACTCTAGGTAGAAATGGAATAAGTGTGAAGGCCATAGCACAAGGTTCCTCTGAGCGAAATATTACGGCTGTTGTAGCCAAAGCAGACCTTAAAAAGGCCTTGAATACACTTCACGAAAGTTTCTTTCTTTCAGAGTTAAAGAAAATGAATCTGTTTGTGGTAGGGGTGGGCAATGTAGGCAGGGCTTTTCTAAGGCAGGTGCAAAAACAACAAGAATTACTGGCCCGAGAGTTTAATCTGGATATTCAGGTGGTGGCCGTGGCCAATTCCAGAAAAAGCTATTTCAATGAAGAAGGTGTCGATTTAACACAATGGGAGCAGTTATTAGAGCATGGGAATGACTCAACTATTGAGGCATTTATTGCTCAAATGAAGGCACTGAACCTAAGGAACAGTATTTTCATAGATATCACCGCTTCACATACCATAGCCGCCACTTATCGGGAGTTGTTGGAGTCGAGCATATCGGTGGTTACTCCCAATAAGATTGCCGCCACGCGCGATATGTCTTCTTATTTGAACTTGAAATATGCCACGAAAAAGTACGGTAGCCAGTTTTTATTTGAGACCAATGTGGCTGCAGGCCTTCCAGTAATTTCTACCATGAATGAGTTGTTTAAATCGGGCGATAGAATACATGCTATACAAGCTGTTTTAAGCGGCACGCTCAACTTCCTTTTCAATAATTATGATGGTAAGCGTCCATTTTCAAGCATTGTAAAAGAAGCCAGGGCGCTTGGCTTGACCGAGCCGGATCCAAGGTTAGATCTTTCTGGCGAAGATGTGATGAGAAAGCTACTTATACTGATTAGAGAAAGCGGTAGAAAATGGGAGATGGAGCAGATTGAACAGGTGTCTTTTTTACCTGAAGCTTGCAAAAATACCCCTGACTTGAACACATTCTATGAACTATTGGATGCTCATGAAGACCACTTTTTGGAGCTTTACTCAAAGGCCAAGGAGAAAGGCGCTCAGTTAAGGGTAGTAGCCAGCTTCAAAGATGGGGTAGCCAAAGTGGCTCTGGAACAGGTAGCCTTGCATCACCCATTCTACTTCCTGGAAGGTAAGGATAACATTGTGCTTTTTCACACCGAAAGGTATAAGGAACAACCCTTAGTAGTTAAAGGAGCAGGTGCTGGTGCAGAAGTTACCGCAAGTGGTATTTTTGCCGATGTATTACGAATAGCTAATCAGTAGGTAGGAATTAGAAATCGGTGATTGAAAAACAGTAGATACTCTCGGAACTGTCATTGCGAGGAGAAAGTTTGGCTATAAGTCAAACTTGTGATGTGGCAATCTGTCTGTTACCTGCAGTGTGTCCTATACAAGCAGATTGCTTCGTTATGAAACCTTGTTTTCACAGGTTTCATTTCTCGCAATGACGTATAACTTGGAAATAGAAGAATGAATAAAGATTCGGTAAAAATTTTTGCACCCGCCTCCGTATCGAATGTCGGACCTGGCTTTGATATTCTAGGCTTTGCGCTAGAAGGTATAGGCGATACAATTACGCTTAGCAAAAGAAATGGCCAGGCCTATTTGATTGATGCAGTAGGAGCCGATATTCCACAAGACCCTGAGAAGAATGTGGCCACTGTGGCCTTGAGTTCGTTTTGCAAAGAAGTGGGCTACGATGGTGGTTTTCTTATAAGAATAGAAAAGAGTTTTACACCGGGTAGTGGTTTGGGATCTTCGGCCTCCAGTGCTGTGGGCGCTGTTTTTGCGGCCAATGAACTGCTGAACACAGGAATGACCAAAGAAGAGTTAGTCCCTTTTGCCCTCGATGGCGAAATGCTTGCTTCAGGTCACAGGCATGGCGACAATGTAGCACCTTGTATGCTGGGAGGTTTTGTAGCTGTAAAAAGCTGCGATCCGTTCGATGGCTTTCAAATAAGCTACCCAAAAGCCTTAAAAGTACTTATTCTGTTTCCTGATGTGCTGGTAAAAACAGTAGAAGCGAGAGGCCTATTGCCCAGAGAGGTGCCTATGGCTCAGGCCATTGAGCAAGCCGCCAATATGGCCGGTTTAATAAATGGACTCACTACGGCCAATTACCAGATGATTAGAAAATATATGAAAGACCAATTGGCACAGCCTTATCGGAAAAAACTCATCCCGGGCTATGACGATGTAGAAACCGTATGCTTGGAAAACGAGGCCATTGGTTTTAATATTTCCGGCTCAGGACCCGCAATGTTCGCCTTCTTTAAAGCAGATCAAAACCTTGAGCCGCTAAAAAAGTGGGTAAAAGATTTCTATGAAGCCAAAGGTATTGCTTGCCGGTTCTACGAATCGGCCATAAACGGCAGGGGAGTCGAACGAATTCAGTAAAGTCAAAAGAAACATCCAGAATTGTCGAGCATGCAGTTTTTTTCTACCCAAAGATCATCTCCCCAAGTCGGCTTTAGAGAAGCTGTAATTAACAGTCTGCCTGCCGATAAAGGGTTGTACTTTCCTATGGCTATTCCGCGCTTCAGTTACGATAAAATCAGTGCTCTGGAAAGTTCCGGTTTACCAGAGTTGGGTTTCGAAATAATGAGGCCTTATACCCAGGACGTTTTCTCCGACACCACCCTCGAGACTATTGTACAAGAGGCTTTTAATTTTGAGATTCCACTCGTTCAGGTTGAAGCAGGAATCTTTAGTCTGGAACTGTTTCATGGGCCTACTTATGCCTTCAAAGATGTAGGAGCGCGATTTTTGGCCCGTTGCCTCGGAGAATTTGCCAAGAGCGAAAGCCGGGAAACCACAATTCTTGTAGCCACCTCTGGAGATACAGGGGGTGCAGTGGCCAATGGTTTTTTTAATGTAGAAGGAGTGCGGGTAGTTATTTTGTATCCTTCGGGAAAAGTGAGCGACTTGCAGGAAAAGCAGCTTACCACCCTGAGAGGAAACATTACGGCCTTGGAAGTAGAAGGCGATTTTGATGATTGTCAGGCTTTGGTGAAGCAAGCTTTTCTGGATGCTGAACTAAGTGAAAAACTGAACCTCACCTCTGCCAATTCCATCAATATTGCGCGTTGGATGCCCCAGTCCATTTACTATGCGAGTTTGGCGCTACAGATGAAAAATGCTGCAGAAGCTTTAATAGCCGTTCCTTCCGGAAATTATGGCAATGTAACCGCAGGCATGCTAGCCAAGCGAATGGGCTTTCCGTTGGGCAAATTTCTGGTCTGCTCAAATGCCAATGATGTAGTACCACGCTATCTGGAAAGTTGCGAATATGAGGTGTTACCAACAGTAGCTACCTATGCCAACGCCATGGATGTAAGCAACCCGAGTAACTTTCCAAGAATGCTAGAGCTTTATGATCATTCTTTTGATGATTTGATTCAGGAAGTTTCGGGCTTCACTTTACACGATGAGCAGATTCTTGAAACGATTGAGCAATGCCATAAAGAAACAGGTTATTTGCTCGACCCGCATGGAGCGATTGGATATGCAGGGTTAAAGAAAAAGCTCAAAATAGATCAGAAGGGAGTGTTTTTGGAAACAGCTCATCCTATCAAGTTTAGACCTGTAATGGAAAAAGCTCTGAGAGATAAAATGCCTATGCCCGGGTTTGCTAAAGACCTAATGCTAAAGCAAAAGAGCTCTATCAAAATGAGCAACCAGTATGCAGACTTTAAGAACTTCCTTAAACAATCTTCTTAGGTAGAGTGCTCTCTAAAAGTAAATAAAACACTTAGTAGAAGTGGCTCAAATTTGTTGCTTTTCAATCTAGCACAGGCCATTCCCCCTTTTTTGAAAAGGGGGCTAGGGGGATTAGAACAACCATATTTCATTACTTGAAAAGCCAATCCTCCCAACCTCCTTCGCCAAGGAGGAGTGTCCGTGCAAACATCGTTGGTTAGAATTCCATAGAGGTGTCTCTTGTTAGGAAATTACTTTTTGAAGTGGGGGCTAGGGGATTAGAACAACGCTTTCATTTCAAAAGCCAATTCCCCAAACCTATTGGGTTGAGCAGAATTTTAGAGATGTGCCCTGCACGGAAAGCACCTTTCTCAAGTGCTGATCAACCCAATAGACTGGGCATGCTCAAAAGCCTGTTGGCTATGCCTGAACTGGCAACAAGCCGTACCGATTGACTCAATTTCTTGCAGGATACTCTGGGTTTCATCCCAACGTCTGGACTTGACTCCCCTTATATAAATCGCTTTGATTCTGTCTGGGTTTTTCTCAGTTATCTCCTTGTAAATCAGAGGGTCATGCTGTCCATTGTCACCAAGCAGTACAAATTGCTTTGTCGGATAAAGTTGTAGAACTCGTTCTATTTTGTCGAGCTTATGTGAATGGCTACCATAACCTGATTTAAAGAAATCGAGAAAGCCTGTTTTTAGCTGTTTGAGTTGCAATACACCCTTGGGCAATTCATTGACCTTAATAAACTGTACTAGAAATTCGTACAAATTCCATTCGCTGCTCGAAACATAGAAGAATGGATTTTCTTTCTGGCTACCTCCTGTTTTAAGGGCTTTGTAAAACTCCACAGCACCCTTTACCGGCTGGCGTGTTTCAGCATTGTTGGTGAGCAGTGTGTAGAGTTTCTTCGGCTTTTGGGTGACGTGAGATACCAGAAATGTATCATCAATATCAGAAATGAAAATGAGTTCGCTTTGTGTGGAAATTTGAATTTCTGTGGAAACTTTCACCTCTTCCTGACCATCTACCAATTCATCTGCCAGTCTGAGTTCTGCGCTATGCCATCCCTGACCTAAACCATGATTTTCAATCTCAAACTCAAAAAGGCCCTGTTCATTACTTCGGCAACAGTACGTTTTATCATTAAGCGTAAGTTCTACTTTGGCGTCTGCAATAGTAGAAACCAAAAACATTTTAAGTAGCGCGATAATGTTTTTCCAAACAGATGTGTGCTTCCCGGGATTCCGCAGTGCCATTCCTTTAAATACATGCCCTTGTACATAGCACTTTTCAGCATTTCCAAAACCTCGATACGCCAGAACAAACGGATAATCGACATATCGAAAACGGCTTTTCCACCATCTTTGAAAAGAATTTCCCCGTATAGGTGCTTGTTTATAGGAGCTCCATTTCGGATGTTCGGAAATCATTTAATTTTATTCGTTTAAGCGTTAGCAATGAACAAGATACTGTTTGTAATTAACCCCATTTCTGGCGACAAAGACAAAACGGAGTATATAAAACAAATCGATGAGTGGGCAGAAGGTTTGGAACTTTCCATAGAAAAGTGGGAGACTACGGGCGAAGCTGATGAAGAAAAGTTGAACCAATGCATTGAGGCTTTTGTGCCCGATACCGTAGTTGCGGTGGGAGGCGATGGAACGGTGATGTTATGTGCAAAAGTGCTTATTGACAAAGGTATTTCTCTGGGTATACTGCCAGCCGGATCGGCCAATGGCATGGCCACAGACATTGGTTTTCCCGAAGTACTTCCTGATGCTCTTGATCTCATTTTGAATGGGCGAACGATAGCAGCTGATATGCTGCTGTTCAATGGTAAAGATTATGGTTTGCACATTAGCGATGTGGGACTTAATGCAGGCCTTGTAAAGGAGTTTGAAGAAGGGGAGAGGCGCGGGTTTTTAGGTTATGCCAAAGGAGTGACGAGTCAACTTCTGAATCTGGAAAAATTTGAGGCCACATTAAAGATTGGCGATAAAACCGTTGTTGAAGAAGGCCACATGGTGGCCTTTGCCAACGCAAGAAGGTACGGAACCGGAGCTGTTCTGAATACCATTGGGAAATTAGATGATGGCATCTTTGAGGTTTATGTTTTGCGAAGCCTTAGCATACCGGGGCTTGCCGGACAGTTTTTTGAACATATTGACGATGCCGCATCCTATTGCGAGGTGTACCAGGCGAGTAAAGTAAAAGTAACCCTCAATGAACCAAGATTCTTTCAAATTGATGGTGAACTAATGGGAGAAACCAAAGAGGTAAGCGTAGAAGTGGTTCCCGGTTGTTTAAAATTAATTGTGGGTGATGATTACTGATTTCTTCCTATGGAAGTCATATAATCGCCAACCAAACATGGTACATCACTTCAGTCCTTCAAATTTCTCCTGAATAACCAAGTGTACCGGTCTGTTCTCAATTTTAGATTCCAGGTAAGAAAGAATGTCTAAATAGAAGAACGGCCGTCTTTCATAAATGTCCTCGTTGAGTGGTAGTAGCCTGTTATACAACTTTACAAATTCATCTCTTAACTGGTCCGGGGTTATTTTTCCGGTAATTCTCAAAAAGCTAATAATCTCTTTTTGTACTGCCTGTTGCTGATTCATCTTACCAATGAACTGAAAAGTAGATTTAATTTGATATTCCAGATGGAAATCCTGACCGTCTTCGAAATGGGCAATCAGATTGAGTATACGTGCAAAGCAATGTATATCTTCTCTTATTTTAACATCTTGAAAATGAATGATTTGGTTTAGGTAATATATAGCCTTTCTGTAATTGCCATTTCCAAAGTAAAGCGAAGCTATTTTATAGTAGATGATAAGAACTCGCTCGGGGTCAAGCATAGACTTATACAGCTCCAGTTTCTCTAACAATTCGGGAATAATCTTTACACCTTCCGCAAAGTTGCCCTCCATAAAATACTTGTTGATTTTGGAGACATAGAGAAATTGAAACACCAGAACTTCAGTATTTAGATTCTGTACTATGTTTTTATCCTTGCTCAGTGCTTCTACTTCAGCTAAAACCTGGCAAAACTTTGAATAGTACTTTAGCTGAAAAAGTGCTCCCAGAAGATTTCTGTAACCTTTTATATAATGTACCGGTTGTTTCACAATCATTTCCGGAGTTTCCTGAAATAGTTTTACCCAAGCCAAGGAGTGTTTGTAGACATTCGGAAAGTTCTGTACAATCTTGTTGAACCAGACATGCGCCTGGTAGAAATAGAGTTGTTCATAAAAGGTGAGGTGTTCGAAGTTTACTTTGGGCAAGTGACTAAAGAAATATTGGCTCACCTGATCGAACTCCTCTTGGTTTTTGGCGTAGCCCTTTTGCAGAAAGAGACTGTAAAGATTGAGCGTAAGGTTAGACAGTTGGTGGCTCGAACGAACAATCTCAGTGGTTTCAACCACTTCTGAAGTCAGTTCTTCGGCACGGTTGTCTATACTGCGCGTAATGAACTGAGATTCTATTTGCTTCTCAAACTCCATTACCTCTAAGGCTATGGTAAAGTGCCTACTCTCTTTGGCCATTTGCTTGGTCTTGTCGAGCATTTTAAGAGCCTGCTTATAAAACCCCTTATTGTAAAGCACCTTGGCATGGTCTAGTAATTCCCTCAACTGAATGTCGAGATTCTGACCGATATGGTATAGTCTCAAACTTCCAAGAATTTGGCGGTAGAGATGAGCCTTCTGATTAGATAGCTGAGCTTTTTTAATGCTGGGTACCCTCTCAAGAATTTCAGTATCGTCATAACTTTTCATGCCGTCCATAGCATCGAACAGTTTTATGAACTTAACATCGCTAGTGTTTCCGCTGCGTTTTACATACAATCGAAAGTGTCTCTTTTCAGTTTGAGTAAGAGATTTTATCAATTCGAAGAGAGCATCATTCTTTGCTTTAGCCATTGTAATTCAAAAGGGTGTAACTAATTGATTTACAGTATAAAAACAAGCTATTACCCGAATTAGAAATAGTAGAATATCTACCATCTCTTATGGTGTGGTTTCATCGGTTATCTAACTTCAATTTTAGAGAGAATAATATGAATTGAAGCAAAGAACTGAGACCAAATAAACGATGGATCAACAAAAAATACAAATCTTTGATACAACCCTTAGAGATGGCGAACAAGTGCCTGGCTGTAAACTCAATACTGCGGAAAAAATTGAGGTAGCTAAGCGACTGGAAGCTCTGGGGGTAGATGTTATCGAAGCCGGCTTTCCTATTTCTAGTCCGGGTGACTTTCATTCGGTACAGGCTATAGCCGATGTGGTTAAGAATGCAACCGTTTGCGGGTTGAGCCGGGCGGTAGAAAAAGACATTGTAACCGCTGCCGATGCACTTAGGAAAGCTAAAAGGCCAAGGATTCATACCGGTATTGGTACCTCAGACTCCCATGTGATACATAAACTGCGCACCAGCCGCGAAAAGGTTGTTGAAAGAGCTGTGGCTGCAGTTTCACTGGCCAAGAAGTATGTAGAAGATGTGGAGTTCTATGCTGAAGATGCCGGCAGAACAGACAATGAATTCCTTGCGTTTGTTTGCGAGCAGGTAGTTAAGGCTGGAGCCACGGTACTCAACATTCCCGATACCACCGGATATTGCTTACCAGAAGAATACGGGGCCAAAATCAAATACCTCCGAGAAAATGTGAAAGGAGTACACAAGGTCACCTTGTCTACCCACTGCCATAATGATTTGGGTATGGCCACTGCCAATTCTATTGCAGGAGTATTGAACGGTGCCACGCAGATTGAGTGCACGATAAATGGTATTGGCGAACGAGCCGGAAATACGGCTTTGGAAGAGGTGGTTATGGTGCTTCGTCAGCATCCGGACCTGAACAAGTTCACCGATATTGATACTCGCCAGCTCAACGCCATTTCGCGCTATGTATCAGAAACCATGCGTGTGCCCGTACAGCCCAATAAGGCCATTGTGGGTGCCAATGCTTTTGCGCATTCCTCGGGAATTCATCAGGACGGAGTGATCAAGAATCGCGAGACCTATGAAATCATCAATCCGCTTGACGTAGGAGTAGACCATTCTTCTATTGTGCTTACCGCCCGAAGTGGCCGAGCGGCTCTGGCCTACAGAATGAAAAATCTGGGCTATGAGCTCACCCGAGATGAGTTAGATGTGGTTTATGCAGAATTTCTACGGGTGGCAGATGATAAAAAAGAAGTAGAAGACGAAGATTTACACCAAATTGTAGAGTATAGACAAAAGGTAGCGGTTTAATACTATGGCAAAAACATTGTTTGACAAGGTTTGGGACGCCCATGTGGTGAAAAGCCTTGAAGGAGGAATAGATGTACTGTATATAGACAGGCACCTGATTCATGAAGTAACCAGTCCGCAGGCTTTTTCAGAGATCGAAAAGCGAGGACTCACCTTATTTAGAAAAGATCAGATGGTGGCAACTCCCGACCACAACGTGCCCACCAAAGATCAGCATTTACTTATTCAAGAGGCCCTTTCCAGGCATCAGGTAGATACCTTGATTAATAATTGTGAAAAACACAACGTAACGCTCTACGGTCTGGGGCATCCTTTTCAGGGAATAGTTCATGTAATTGGTCCGGAGTTGGGAATTACGCTTCCTGGTAGAACCATGGTTTGTGGCGATTCCCACACCTCTACCCATGGTGCTTTCGGGGCTATAGCTTTTGGTATTGGCACAAGCCAGGTGGCTCAGGTAATGGCCAGCCAGTGTTTATTACAGTCCAGGCCCAAAACCATGCGTATTACTATAGATGGAAAGCTTAATAAAGGCGTGTATGCCAAAGACATTATTCTGTACGTCATTTCTAAACTTACAGCGGCCGGAGGAACAGGTTACTTTGTAGAGTATGCCGGATCTGCCATCCGTTCACTCTCCATGGAAGCTCGAATGACCATCTGCAACATGAGTATAGAAATGGGTGCCAGAGGGGGAATGATAGCCCCAGACGAAACGACATTCGACTACATTCATGGACGAGAGTTTGCCCCTAAAGGAGAGGCGTGGGAGAGAGCCCTGGATTATTGGAGCACACTTTATTCTGATGAAGGAGCTACTTTCGACAAGGAATATAATTTTCCGGCAGAAGACATAGAACCCATGATTACCTATGGCACCAACCCGGGTATGGGCATTAAAATCACATCAGCTATACCAGATAGGCTGGCCGAAGCCGGAGAGGAAAGCTTCAATAAATCACTCAAATATATGGGCTTTCAGGCCGGAGAGAGTCTACTCGGAAAACCTATAGATTATGTATTTATAGGTAGTTGTACCAACTCCAGAATAGAAGACCTTAGAATAGTGGCAAACTATGTGAAAGGAAAGCGCAAGGCCTCCAATGTCAATGCCATGATTGTGCCAGGGTCTAAGCAAGTAGAAAAACAGGCAAAGGCTGAGGGACTGGATAAAATATTAGAAGAAGCCGGTTTCGAGTTAAGAGAGCCAGGCTGCAGTGCATGCCTCGGAATGAATGAAGATAAGGTGCCGGCCGGGGCCTATTGTGTATCTACTTCAAACCGAAATTTTGAAGGCAGGCAGGGGCCAGGAGCCAGAACACTTTTGGCCAGTCCTTTGGTAGCCGCTGTTACGGCTATTGAGGGAAAAATTGTAGACATCACTAAACACCTCAACTAACATGGAAAAGTTTGTAAAAGTTACTTCAACGGCAGTACCAATGCCTATAGAAGACATAGATACCGATCAGATTATTCCGGCCAGATTTTTAAAAGCCACCAATAGAGAGGGTTTTGGAGAAAACCTGTTTAGAGATTGGCGCTATGAGAAAGGTAATGAACCCAAAGCCGATTTTGTGCTGAACGATTCTACCTACTCTGGCGAAATATTAGTAGCGGGCAAAAACTTTGGCTGTGGTTCCTCACGAGAACATGCGGCCTGGGCTCTATACGATTATGGCTTCAGAGTGGTAGTGTCTAGTTTTTTTGCAGATATTTTTAAAGGAAATGCCCTCAACAACGGGCTACTGCCTGTTCAGGTTTCAGATGCCTTTCTAGGTGATTTATTACGGGCCATTAAGAAAAATCCTGCCCTTCAAGTAACCGTAAATCTGCCAGAACAGGTCATTAGTTTTGATGATAAAGCAGAGACATTTGAGGTGAACGCATATAAAAAGGAATGCCTCTTGAATGGTTATGACGACATAGATTTTTTAGTAAGTATTAAAGAGGAAATTGAGGCCTATGAGGCCTCTTCAAAGGTAATATAAGATGGGAGTGAAGAAGAATATTGGAGTTTTACCTGGCGATGGTATTGGCCCCGAAGTAATAGCTGAGGCTATAAAAGTGTTGGATGCTGTTTGTGCAAAATATGGTCATAAGTTTACCTATGCCTATGGGCATGTAGGAGCTGTGGCTATAGACCATACAGGCAACCCTCTGCCCGATGAGACACTGGCCATTTGCGAGCGAAGTGATGCTTTTCTTTTTGGAGCCATTGGAGATCCCAAATATGACAATGACCCCAAGGCCAAAGTGCGTCCCGAACAAGGACTTCTGAAACTGAGAAAGAGTCTTGGGCTTTATGCCAATATTAGACCTGTAACAGCCTATGATAGCCTGTTGCATATGTCTCCACTAAAGACAGAAAAAATTAAAGGTGTTGATATAGTTGTTTATAGAGAGTTGACGGGAGGTATATATTTTGGAGAAAAAGGAAGAACAGAAGATGGTGCTTTCGATCACTGTACTTACTCCAATTATGAAATAGATCGCATTGCGCATCTGGCCTTCCAGTCGGCTCAAAACCGTAAAAAGCACGTCACCCTTGTAGACAAAGCCAATGTACTGGAAACCTCACGGCTTTGGAGAGAACGTGTCAATGAAGTGGCTAAAGATTATCCCGATGTTTCCCTTGAATGCATGTTTGTTGACAATGCAGCCATGCAAATGATTCAAAATCCTAAGCAGTTCGATGTGATTCTAACTGAGAATATGTTTGGTGATATTATTTCTGATGAGGCCAGTGTTATTGGCGGGTCGCTGGGGCTCTTACCTTC
>NZ_DDDQ01000077.1:0-13032 GCF_002336325.1 Roseivirga sp. UBA1976
GATGAGGGTTTTCCCCATAGCGCAGTTGTCTTCCTTCTCTTTGGCTTACCTTAAACTTAGCAAGGCCTTCCTGCTGGTTAAAGTAGTTGAAAATAGCTGAGTCATAATGAGAAGAAATATCGAAGGCTTCAGCAGCAAATTTTCTTCGATCAGCCAAATCGGTGGCGCACTCCTTTTCTTTGAGGAGAGCCTCTACAGCCGGGTATTGTTCTCTGCTGGAAACGATTAATACATCTTTGAAATTTTTAGCAGCTGCTCTAATCAGGGAAATCCCACCGATATCAATCTTTTCGATTATGTCCTGTTCGGCTGCTCCTGAAGCTACGGTTTCCTCAAAGGGGTAAAGGTCTACAATCACCAAGTCTATAGAAGGAATCTCGAATTCCTTAGCCTGAGCAAGGTCTCCGTCATTGTCTCTTCGGTGTAAAATACCTCCAAAAACCTTGGGGTGAAGGGTCTTTACTCTTCCTCCGAAAATGGATGGATAGCTGGTTAAATCCTCAACAGGGATGACTTTTGCTCCCTGGTCTTCAATAAATTTTTGAGTTCCTCCGGTGGAGTAAATCGTTACACCGTTGGCTTTTAAAAGCTCTATAATAGGAGCCAGATTATCTTTGTAAAAAACTGAGATTAATGCGGATTGGATTTTTACCTGCGACATTTTCGAAGGGGGATTTAGTAAGTCGCAAAACTAGGGATTTTATATCGATTTGAGAACTTCTTGCTCTACCACTTTCGGATAATTTTTGTGCTCTAAACGTAATACTTTGGCGGCTATCTCTTCTGCCGAATCCGTAGGGTTTATGGTGCAGCTTTCCTGAAAAATAATGGCTCCCTCGTCATAGTACTCATTCACATAATGTATAGTGAGTCCGGTTTCTGTTTCGCCTGCGGCTTTCACGGCCTTGTGCACATTCATACCATACATTCCCTGGCCCCCGAACTTAGGAAGTAGAGCCGGGTGTATGTTGAATATGCGGTTGGGGAATCTGGCAACCAGTGCCTTGGGGATAAGTAGCATAAAGCCTGCAAGCACTATGAAGTCTATTTTTTCACTTTCCAGTACCTCCACAATAGTTTCACCGGTTTGCCAAAAGGAGCGATTATAAACATGGTGCTTTATATTGAACCGCTGAGCCCGTTCTATAACCCCTGCAGACTTGTTGTTGGTGAAAACCGAAGCGATCTCGATCTGCGGATGATTTTGAAAGTGCTCAAAGAATTTTTCGGCATTGGAACCACTGCCTGAGGCAAATATTGAAAGTCTTTTTTTGGTCATATCCAGATCATGCTGAGCACTCCAAGCAACATAATGATTTTGCAGTAAGTGCTGAGGTTATGAAATTGTTTCACGGTATCGGCTCGCTGAACACCGAGCCCCAAAAGTAGCAAAGTAATTGCGAGAATGATCGGAAGAATCACTGACAAGTTCCAAAGGAGAATGATGACTGTGATTTCGAAGGCGACCATTATGGCATAAATAATCCATTTGGTTTTGGCCACGCCAAGTACAATGGGGATGGTTTTACAACCAAATCGGGCATCGCCTTTCATGTCTTCAGTGTCTTTTATTATTTCCCTAACCAAGGTTATATAGGCTGAGAAAATGGCATAGCAGGCAATGATGTAGGCTCTCTCGTGGAAGTATTCAGCAACTAGAATCAGAGTGGTTCCGGTAAGAATGGCCACCACAAAATTACCTACAAAAGGAAGTCTTTTGAGTTGGTTGGAGTATAGCCAGAGAAGAAAAGCTGCTCCGAACATAATGAGGCCAATGGGAATGGATATGTAAAAACCAATGGCAATGGCCGAAATGTTTAGGGCACTATGACCTAAAATTACCCAACGCCTTCTCAACGCACGCCCTACTACTACCCGGTCGGGCTTATTTACAAAGTCTATTTTTATGTCGTAATAATCGTTTATGAGGTATCCGGCACTTGTAATCATTACGGTGGCCGATACCATCAGGAAAAAATTAGCATCCGTTAGTATTTCCCACCAGTGCCCCTTGTTGCTCAAAAGAAAAAGTGCCGTAAGGTATTGGGTAAGCGCAACAATGAGGAGGTTAATTCCTCTAATGAGTTTAAGGTAGTTGTAGATAAACGATGGTCGGAAAAGCTTAGCGACTTGCATTGCGCTTGTTTACGCAGCAAAGATATTTCAGTTGGCGTAGTAATCGATAATATGTTGGGAGATAAGCCGATAAATTTCGGCCAATTCAGGATCGGCTTTCAGAGAGTCGTACTGAAGATCCAGAGTTTTGAGGTCTTGGCGGATAGCAGGGCCCGTCTGAGCCCGTTCCGGACCAATTTCAAAAGATTTGTTGAGGGTTTCCACAATCAGGGGCTTAAGGATTTCAAAACTCATTTCCTGATTTTCCAAAATGCTTTGCGCTACGGTGAACATGTGGTTGGTAAAATTGCAGGCAAACACGGCAGCCAAATGAATTGCCTGTCTCTGCTGGCTGGAGATTTCTTGAGTTTTGGAACTAATTGAATTACCAAGGGCTCTCAGCGCTTCTAGTGTAAACCGGTTTTCAGCTTCTAGACAAATCGGAATATTGTTAAAATCTACCTTCTTCCCTTTGCTGAAAGTCTGAAGAGGGTAGAACACTCCGATGTTTTCAGTAGGGGCATAGCCAAGTACCTTTAAAGGTTTAGAACCTGAAGTGTGACAAAGTATGGCGTTTTCGGGCAGACTAACGTTCGAGGCAACTTCTTCTATTGAGTCATCGGAAATTGCAAGAATGAAAATGTCTGCATTGATGCCAGATAGACTCAAAGAGTTGCCGGTAGATGCGCTGAAATAGTCTAAACCGAATTTCTTGGCTTTCTCTGCATTGCGGTTATAAATGTGCGTAATAATGTGACCTGCGTTTTCAAGTGCTCTGGCTAAATGCCACGCCACATTGCCCGTTCCTAGAATTACAATTCTGTATGCCACAAGACGAAGGTAATCATTGTAGTAAAACCATTGAAATGGTTTTGGGAAATGTGAATCCCCCATTTAGCCCACGGTTTAAACCGTGGGCTAAATGGGTATTGAGCTGTTTAGTGGTTTTTAACCACTTCCAATATTGAGGTTATGTAGTTTCAGCAAGCCCTCATATTCCTCCATAAATGTTTTGGTTTTGTGGTGTTCTTTTTGGTTTATGATGTATTGCTCAACTCTTGGTAATTGAGATTCGCTTACGGAAAATGCCCCGTAACCAGTTTGCCAAGCAAATTTCTCAGAACAAATATTTTGCTGATTAATCCAATGTGCACTGGATCCTTTAATTTGTTTTACCAAATCAGCTAGGCTTATATTTTGATTGAGAAGAAATAGAATGTGAATGTGGTCTTCTATTCCATTCATTGCTTTTGTAAAACAACCCTTATCAATCATTTGCGATTGAATGAAAGTATAGATTTTGCTCTCCTTTTCGGGAGCAATTAATGGTTGCCTATTCTTTGTGCCAAATACCAGATGAACCCAAACTCTGGGAAATGAGTGTGACATAGTGCGTGTTTTCCAATGAATTTAACAAAACCATTGAAATGGTTTCACGAATATTGGCCAATCAATTAGCCCATGGTTTAAACCATGGGCTAGTTATGATTTCGTTGCAACATTTATTGCCTCAACCAGCCTATCCAGATCATATTTGGTAGTGTAAATGTGAGGTGTGATTCTTGGTCCGTTCACTTTCTCATACTTCACCGGACTGGTATGCACCTTATGCGTATTGAATAGAGAATTATGCACTGGCCCGGCATCTTTTCCATCAATACCAAAGTTGAAAAGGGCACCACTGAACTGCGGTTTGGCGGAGGTGTAGAACCTTACCCTGTCTACATCTTTCACCTGATCTACCCAGTACTGTTTGAGATATTTAAGACGGGCCTCCTTTCTGGCCGAACCAATGGCCTGGTGAAAGTCTAGAGCTGAACCAATAGCTTGCTCTATGGCGAAAGAGCGCGTACCAATGTTTTCAAACTTACGGATGTTATCTTCTTGCCCTTCTGGTGCTCCGAGCAGTGGCCATACGTCTTTGATCTTGTTTTTGTTGATGTATAAGAGGCCGGTACCAAAGGGGGCGCATAGCCATTTGTGCAGGCTTGTACCAAAGAAGTCGCAACCTAATTCGCCAATCTTGAAATCGAGATGAGCAAAAGAGTGAGCACCATCAACTATAGAATAGAGGTTGTTTTCTCTGGCTAAATCGCAGAGTTTCCTGGCGGGCATAATATGACCTGTCCAGTTAATGATGTGCGTAATGTGTAGAACTTTGGTTTTTGGAGTAATGGCTTCTCTATACTTTTTAATAACCTCTTCATCACTTTCAATAGGAATATCAAAGTCTAGCCATTTTAACACTATACCGTCTCGCTTTTCGCGCTGTTTCCAGGCGTTCATCATGTTTGGGTAATCATATTTAGTGAGAATTACTTCATCGCCCGGTTTTAAATTAAGTCCAAAAATGACGGTATTAATTGCTTCGGTTGTGTTTCTGTTGATGGCCAGTTCATCGGCATCAGTTCCGGCCAGGTGTGCAAGTTTAGCTCGAAGGGGTTCTCTTCCCTGGTCGAGTATGCGCCACATATAATACGAGGGGGCTTCATTGCAATAGGCGTAAAATCTATTGGCAGCCTCTTGAACAACTTTAGGCTGCGGGCTCACTCCTCCATTATTTAAATTAATAATGCTGCTTGAGGTTGTATAGGCTTGCTGAATACGTTTCCAGAGCTCCTCGTCTTGTGCAGCCCTTTCAGGCAAAAGGTTATTGAGACTTATTAATGCGTCTGATACGTCTTCGGCCAATGACTTCTGAAAAAATGTAGTCAGAGACAGGCTTCCGGCCGTAAGGAATGCCTTTCGAAAAAATGATCTTCTGTTGCTCATAAACCCTATTTAGCTCTTTTAAAATAGAGAAAAATGGAAGCAACCGGAAATGACATTATTTAAACAGCAAGTGCTTTAAGTGTCTCTGAGTTTAAGAATGAGAAAAAACACCCGTATTACCGGGTAAGACTAGAGGCTGTTGACACCGAGAAAAGGTTGGGTAAATTAGGCCATACCCTTATCGCGCATCTTGGCAAACTCAATGTACCTTCTTCTGGTAGCCACAATAAAACCAATAATCATCACAATGGTACCTATCCAAAGAATGTTAATCTGAGGCTTTTCAATGGCCTGAAGGATGATCCAGTCCTTTTGAGTAGTTTCTATGCCCAGTTCTATGGAGCCATCTTCCGGGTTAATGTTTTCCAAGGTTACCCTTGAGGCTATTTCTTGATTTACTTCGGGTGGCCGGCCCACGTTCTTATCTTTAATAATGAACTTAGGCTCCAGATAGAGTTTTTCTCCTTCTTCAACAAACACCTCAATATTGGCTTTAACTGCTGCATCATTAGGCCCCATAGTTAAGTAGTTTACTCGGGGCAGTCGTTCAAGCCCTTGAAAAACGGCTACATAGTCATTTATGAAAAACCTTTCTCCGGGGCGAATGGTATGTATGTCTTTTTCACTCCACACTGTGTTTTCATCGTCAAAGTCTGACTGAAGCGCTACATAGGTATACAAGTCTCTGTTCCACTGCTTTTTAATGTCGGGAGAAACAATGGTTTGTCCCATTTCATCGTTAACCTGCGTTCTGGGAAAGAGCGTGAATTTCTTGCCAGAATTCAGAGAGGTGTATTCGATCTCATGGTAGGTGTTTTCCGGAGTACGGAAGTATAAAGTATCGCCTTTTTGGGCATAAGTAGTACCATCTACTACAATGTCAGCCCGGGTAATCTTGTAATGAGAATTTTCAGTATTGTCTAGCCAAGATTTTTTTACATAACCCGGAATGCCTTCGGCCTTGAGTCCTTCACTTTTGTAGAGCAAAGAGTATCCCCCCATGGGCTTGGGGTCATTCAAGAACAGCACTACGTTGTTGGTGTTTTGCTCTTCAGTAAAATTACGGCTGATAATGGTGGTGTTTTTAGAAATTATACGAGAGTAGCCCTCGGAAAACATGATGCCTACCAACATCATGGCAATACCAATATGAGCTATTGATCCTCCTGTGAGCTTATAACTTCCGGAGCGCACAAGATCGAGCATAATTTTAAGGTTAGAAACAACGGAGTATACCCCGGCCACAAGCACAACAATATATACTGGGTTGTAAATGTCTTCTAAAACAAAAATGAGTGCCGAAATAACAAGGGAAATAAGCACGGGGAAAGTCATAGCTGATTTTAGCTTTTCCTTATCCATTTTCCTCCAGAAGAAGAATTGACCGGTACCTGAAAGCAAGGCTATTCCTATCCCGAACCAAACCTGCCATTGGGAGTAAAACTCTACCTGATTGGCAGGAGGGGCCAGTGAAGATACTCCGCCAAAGAACTCTACAATTGCGTTGAATACAGGAAAAGAGGTAGGTACCAAAACCTGGAAAGCCATCAGGCAAAGCACTAGGGCTCCAATAAAGATCCAGAATTCTCGCGAGTAAGCAGAGGCTTCTTTGTCTGAGGTTGGGAGCTGACTCCAAACTCTTGCAGCAATGGCAACAGACGCCACCAAAAAGAATAGCAGGTATATGAGCAATTGGCCGGAAAGACCAAGGTCGGTAAAAGAGTGTACCGATGTATTGCCAAGTATACCGCTTCTCACCAAAAAGGTGGCGTAGAGAATAAGTATGAAAGTAGCAATCACTAAGACAATGGAAGTTTTTAGAGCCGTGTGGTTCTTTTTAAAGATAATCATAGTGTGCATGCTGGCTATCAACACTAGCCAGGGTACGTACACTGCGTTTTCTACAGGATCCCAGTTCCAATATCCTCCAAAATTGAGCGTTTCATAAGCCCAGTAGGCGCCCATAACGATAGCCGTACCCAGTATTACTCCACCGAAAATAGTCCAGGGCAGAGCGGGTCTTATCCAGTCTTTAAAGTCTTTTCTCCATAGCCCGGCAATACAGAAAGAGAAAGGGATGAGTGTACAGGCAAATCCGAGGAAAGTCATTGGTGGATGTATTACCATCCAGTAGTTTTGAAGCAATGGGTTAAGGCCCGTACCGTCTTCAGGAACATAGTTTGGGTTAACCAGAAATACGGGTTCATTCATTACATCGCGAAGGAGCAAGAAAGGTGATGAGCCGATTTTAAGGTCGCCAATAACCACGCCTAAAATCATTGAAGCCAAGAATGCCTGAACGAGGGCGAACACCGTCATTACAGGAGCTTCCCATTTTTTGTTAGTCTTTATGAGAATGAAGCCAAGAAGCGCATTCCATACAGACCAAATTAGAAAACTTCCTTCCTGTCCTTCCCAAAAACAGGCAATCATATAATGAACAGGGAGATCTTTGGAGGCGTGAGACCAGGCGTAATGATACTCAAAGTAGTTATTGTAGATTATGAGAAAAAGGGTAACAGCGGTTCCTAAAACGGCCAAGCCGTGAGTCCAGAAAGAGGCTCTTCCAAATTTAATCCAGTCAGTATTGCCTATCTCATTGTTTAGGGAGGCTTTTCCGTAGGCAAAAGCCGCAATAATTGAGGCAACAAAAGAGACGATTACCAACAGGTGACCAATGTTGCCGATAGTGGTATGAACAGTTGCTGAAATCAAGAGCTAAAGTTTAGGGTTATCTGTTGGGAGTTATGGTTTAACACCTCTCTGTGAACCAATGTCCTTTTAAGAGGGATAGTGACGGCATAGACCACGCAAATTATAGCCTATGGGTTACAGTGTTCGGCAGTTCTTAGAGCGAAGTCTCTTCGTACTTAGAAGGACACTTGAGCAATACCTTATCGGCTATGAACATATCGTTCTTATAGCCTCCAATAACCACTACTTTGTCCGACTTGAGCAGATCTGAAGGCATGGGCTGATTGAGGTAAACGGTTTGTTCTTTTTGGTTATCATCAACCAAAATAAACTCTACCGATAGCATGTCTTCACTTGGCTGAACGCCAACCACCTGGCCGTTAGGGGCTTTTTTGAGCTCCCCCACTACATGGATTGATTCGGCTTTTCCGTTGGTGGCCATGGCATAGGCCTCATCGAACGTAACGTAAGAGCTGGCATCACCTGCTGTCGAAATAATTATAGCCACAGCAATGGCAATAACCACCAGGCCAATTATACTAGATTTTTTCATCTCCTCCTCGGTTGCTTAAACTGGTGCAAAAGTACAACACAAACGCCTAAGAATTAACCTTTTTCACTGAAAACCTCCTTTTCGAGACGGGAGATTTTACGGTCTACCGAGATGGTGTAAATAATAAGGCCCAGAAAGACCGTCATTACTACAGCCACCACTACATAGATCTTTCCATTAGACCGCATTACATCTGCCATTTCTACAGAGGTATTGTTGTAGTCTTCGGGGTTAATACTGTAGGCTCCATTCTGAGCAAATGAACTTAAAGAGATAAGTAGGAAGAGGGTTACAAGGTGTTTTTTCATGATTTTAGTCTTCTAAAGCCATTTTAATTCTTTTAATACGCACTCTGAGAGATACAAGCCAAACACCCAGAAGGGTCCAGCCCAGAATAGCCGGATAAAAAACCATGCGGAGCCGGCTGTCTAAATCATAAGCGTTGAAGCCCGGATTGCCACCATTGCCCGGATGTAGGGAGCTGTCTGTCATACGGGGTAGAATAAACAGTAGTGGTATAAGGGCGGCAAAAGCAAAGACATTATATATAGCACTTACCCGAGCCTTTTGCTGCTGATCTTCAAGGGAGTTACGAAGTACCAAATAAGCCAGGTAGATGAGTAATGCTATGGCACTACTGTTTTGCTTGGCATCACCACTCCAAGGTTCGCCCCAGGTAAAATTGGCCCAAATAGCACCAGTTACTATGCCCAGAATGCCAAACAATACTCCGGCATTGGCAAACTCTGCCGAAAGAGTGTCGTGGTCAATCCGATTGGAGCGCAGATACTTAATGGCATAAATGGCCGAGGTAACCAACAGAATGATCATGGCAAACCACATAGTGACATGAAAATGCAGGTTTCGTATAGTTTCATTTAGAATGGCCAGTCGCGGGGCATCGAATAAAAGAGCGCCTAGTATAGAGTAGATAAGGAGAACTATACAGAGTACTTTCCACCACTTCTTTTTCATGGTCAACTACCGTTTGCTTATGATCGCCAAAGATAGGGGAATAACAGGTAGGAAACCGCAACAACAATGGCATTTATGGCAATGAGAGTAAGCAACTGATCGGTGTAGACAGAGCGTTCAATTCCATCAAGTGCATTTTTAGAACATCGGATAATGAGCAGCAACATGGGAATGATCACCGGAAAACTGAGTACCGCTATAAGTGTGCTGCTGTTGCTAGCCTTAGAAGCTATTCCGGAAAGCATGGTAAGGGCAGTTGCTAGACCAAAAGAGGCCAACACTATGGTCAACAAAAACATAGCAAGGTCATTTACCGGGTTGCCCATAACCATCGAATAGAAGAATAAACCAATTAAGGAGAGGCCCATCATTAATAGCGAGTAGTATATGATCTTAGATAGGATAATGGACTCAGGTTTTACTAAAGAATAATAATACAGCATTCGGCCATCGGCTTCCTGAATGAAGCTTTTTGCTACAGAGTTTACTGCTGTAAAGAGAATAATTATCCAGAAAAGAGCATTCCAGCTTAGTGCATGAATAGTGCCTGTTTTTAGACTAAAACTCATGTAACAGACAAAAATGGTTGATGCCAGGTAGAGTATCATTCCGTTCAGAGCATACTTCTGCCGCCATTCAGAACGAAATTCTTTAGATACAAGTGTTAAAATTTCTCTCATACTGTCGATTGATTGCAAATATATACTATGTTTGCAGACTCTAATAGTCTACAAAAATGGTAGGAGATATAGAACAAATAGAAAGAATAAGCCTTAAGGAGAGTACCTCGCACTTCAATCACTTGAAAGAGCTTGAGGCAGAGGCCATTTATGTTATACGTGAGGTTTTCTCTCAGTTCGAAAAGTCAGGCATACTTTTTTCAGGAGGAAAAGACTCAATTGTAGTTACTCATTTGGCTAAAAAAGCTTTTTGGCCGGCTAAAATACCCTTTCCACTTGTGCACATCGACACCGGACATAACTTTCCTGAGACCATAAAATTTAGAGATGAGTTGGTTGAGCAATTGGGTGTAGACCTTATTATAGGTTCTGTCCAGCAATCCATTAATCAAGGCAGGGTTAAAGAAGAAACCGGCAAAGATGCTTCAAGGAACTGGCTTCAGATAACGACTCTATTAGATACCATTGAGGAACATCAGTTCGATGCGCTAATGGGTGGAGCCAGGCGCGATGAAGAAAAGGCACGAGCCAAAGAGCGCTTCTTTTCGCATAGAGATGACTTTGGACAATGGGATCCTAAAAATCAAAGGCCTGAACTCTGGAATATTTTCAATGGGAAAAAACACAAGGGGGAACACTTCAGGGTTTTTCCCATATCTAACTGGACAGAGATGGATGTGTGGCAATATATACTAGCGGAAAGTATTGCAATACCATCGCTATACCTGGCCCATTATCGCGATGTAATTTGGCGTAACAATACTTGGCTCCCTGTTTCAGAGCATCTACATGTTGGAGAAGAAGAAACCATACACAACAAAAAAGTGAGGTTTAGGACCTTAGGAGACATAACAATAACAGGGGGCATTGAATCTGAAGCAGATACGCTGGAGAAAGTGATTATGGAAGTAGCTGCTGCACGACAAACAGAGAGAGGGAACAGAGCGGACGATAAGCGCTCGGAAACATCGATGGAAGACAGAAAAAAGGAGGGATATTTCTAATGGAGAATTCGTATTTGGACATGGAGTTACTGCGCTTTACAACCGCAGGTAGTGTAGATGATGGTAAGAGCACATTAATTGGCCGATTGCTTTATGATAGTAAATCCATCTTTGAAGATCAGTTAGAGCATGTGGCAAACTCCAGTAAAAGGCGTGGTCTGGATCATACGGATTTGGCGCTGTTAACAGACGGTCTGAAAGATGAAAGGGAGCAAGGTATTACAATAGACGTGGCGTACAGATATTTTGCAACTCCCAAAAGGAAGTTTATCATTGCCGACACACCAGGCCATATTCAGTATACCAGAAACATGGTTACAGGTGCTTCGACTGCCAATGTAGCTCTCATTTTAATCGATGCACGAAAGGGACTTGTGGAGCAGACTTTTAGGCACAGCTACATTGCTAGCCTTTTGCAAATTCCCCATTTGGTAGTTTGTATCAACAAGATGGATTTGGTGAATTATGACGAGGAGATTTTCCGATCCATACAATCAGAGTATGCGCGTTTTGCCAGCAAACTGAATGTAAAAGGGATTTCGTTCATACCCATAAGTGCACTGCATGGGGATAACGTTGTGAATCCTTCTGAAAAGATGCCTTGGTATGAAGAGAAAACCCTTCTTTCTACTTTGGAACAAATAGATGTTTCTAAAACCACTTCTGCTGCGGTTCGTTTCCCTGTTCAAACTGTCATTAGGCCTAAAAATGATACTTACCATGACTATAGAGGCTATGCCGGACGGGTGGCAGGTGGTCAACTTGCAGTAGGGGATAGTGTTGTAGTCCTTCCTTCGGGTGAAACTTCGACAGTTAAACAGATTCATTTAATGGATGAAGAGCTTTCTGTAGCCAGTACAGGAATGAGCGTAGTTGTTTCCTTGGCCGATGATATTGACGTGAGCCGTGGAGATATGATTACAGGATTAACCGGGTCTCCCAGACTTCAGCAGGATATTGAAGCCACACTTTGCTGGTTTTCCAGAAAAGGCCCCCAGCCGCGGTCTAGGTACACCCTGATGCACTCTAACAACGAGGTTAAGGCTATGGTTAAAAACCTGAACTTTAAGTATGATGTGAATTCACTTACGAGAGAAGGTGTCGATACCGTATCAGTCAATGATATCATTAACGTAACTCTCAGGACAAACAAACCTTTGATAACAGATAAGTATGCTGAAAACCGAACTACGGGAGCTCTAATATTGGTCGATGAAAATACCAACGAAACAGTGGCTGCTGGAATGATTTGTTAAGCCTTACAATTATTCAGCAAAGTAAGACAGCTGTTAGCAGATTTAATACTGCTATCATGATTTATGATTCCTTCCTTAAAGAGACCGGATTTTTCTTCTAGATTTGCATGCAACGTAGATTGAACAGTAACAACCTGTTGTGTACGTTTCTAATTTGTAATAAGATTTAAACTCCGCATGAACGACAAAATCGCAATAATTGGCCTCGGGTATGTTGGTCTTCCCCTGGCAGTTGCATTTGCAGAAAAATACAAAGTCATAGGTTTTGATATTAATCAGGAAAGAATTGACGAACTCAATAATGGTAAGGATCATACCCTAGAAGTAGAAGATGAACTTTTGAAGTCGGTTCTTTCGTCTGTAGAGTCCCCCAAAGGACTTTTCAACACGAACAAGTTAGATGATTTATCGGGCTGTAACATCTATATTGTTACGGTTCCAACTCCCATTGATGACGATCACAACCCTGATTTGACACCACTCTTAAAGGCATCTCAAACCGTAGGTAAAGTTCTTAAGAAAGGAGACATAGTTATCTACGAATCAACGGTATACCCTGGTGCAACAGAAGAAGACTGCGTGCCAGTTTTAGAGGAGGTATCAGGCCTGACCTTTAATAAGGATTTCTTCTGTGGCTATTCCCCCGAGAGAATCAACCCGGGGGATAAAGAACACACCGTTACCAAGATTTTGAAAGTAACTTCTGGGTCTACCCCCGAAATTGCTGAAAGAGTAGACCAGCTATACAAGTCTGTGATAACAGCGGGTACCTACAAAGCTGCATCTATTAAAGTAGCCGAGGCCGCTAAAGTGATTGAGAACTCTCAGAGAGATATCAATATTGCTTTTGTAAATGAGCTGGCCATGATTTTTAACAAGCTGGGCATAGACACTGTAGATGTCTTGGAAGCGGCCGGCACAAAATGGAATTTTCTTCCTTTTCGGCCGGGTTTAGTAGGAGGACATTGTATTGGTGTAGATCC
>NZ_DDDQ01000114.1:0-83587 GCF_002336325.1 Roseivirga sp. UBA1976
GAAGCACACAAATGCCTGTGGGGTGGCCATTGGCTCAGATGTAAAAGATGCTTATCTCAAGGCCTTTGCTGCCGATACTGTGAGTGCTTTTGGGGGCGTTTTAGTTTCTAATCAAACCATAGACCTTGCTGCTGCCGAAGAATTGAACAAACTTTTCTTCGAAGTACTAATTGCCCCGGGTTTCGAGCCGGAAGCTTTGGATTTATTGAAGGGCAAGAAGAACAGAATATTACTTGTTAAAAAGCAAAACCTAACAGCTAAAAAGCAATATAAGAGTTTGCTCAACGGTGTTATTGTGCAAGATAGAGACCTGGTAACTGATCAAGCGGCCGATTTTAAAACCGTAACTAAAAAGCAGGTAACCGAGGCACAAAAAAGAGCTTTGGTATTTGCCTCCAAGGTTTGCAAGCACACCAAATCGAACACCATAATTCTGGCCACAGAGAATCAAATGTTGGCAAGTGGTGTTGGCCAAACATCCAGGGTTGATGCGCTCAAGCAGGCCATAGAGAAGGCCAAATCTTTTGGTTTTGAGCTTCAGGGAGCCGTAATGGCCTCAGATGCCTTCTTCCCTTTTCCCGACTGCGTGGAAATTGCCCATGGTGAAGGGATAGAAGCCGTAATTCAGCCCGGAGGCTCCATCAAAGACGAATTGTCGATAAATTTCTGCGATGAGCACAACATGGCCATGGTGTTTACAGGCACAAGACACTTTAAACACTAATTTTGATTAGGCTAGCTTTTAACGAATCATTACATTAGTCCAATTATTTAAACAAGAAGGAGACCAACTCAAATGGGTTTTTTCGATTTTCTAACCAGCGATATTGCCATAGACCTTGGAACAGCCAATACGCTTATTATTCACAGGGACAAGATAGTGGTAGACGAACCGTCTATCATTGCCATAGATAAGAACACCAATAAAGTTTTGGCCATTGGCAAAGAGGCCATGAACATGCACGAAAAGACGCATGAAAACATCAAGACCATCAGGCCTCTGAAAGACGGTGTGATTGCGGATTTCGAGGCAGCCGAAATGATGATCAAAGGGATGATCAAAATGATCGACCTGAAGAAAAGAAGCTTTATGCCTTCTTCTCACCGAATGGTCATTTGTATTCCTTCAGGCATTACCGAAGTAGAAAAACGTGCGGTTAGAGACTCTGCCGAACATGCCAACGCTAAAGAGGTATACATGATTTATGAACCTATTGCTGCGGCCATTGGTACAGGTATTAAAATAGATGAGCCGGTAGGCTCTATGATTGTTGATATCGGAGGAGGTACTACAGAGATTGCCGTTATCGCATTGAGCGGTATAGTGTGCGACCAGTCTATCCGTGTAGCGGGCGATACTTTTACCAAAGACATTTTGGACTACATGAGAAGGCAACACAACCTTCTTATTGGTGAGCGCAGTGCCGAAAAGGTAAAAATAGCTATAGGCTCTGCCCTAACCGAACTGGAAGATGCCCCAGAAGATTACGAGATCAGAGGTCGTGACTTGATGACGGGAATTCCGAAGGTAATTAAGATTTCCTACTCAGAAATTGCTTTCGCTCTGGATAAGTCCGTTTCAAAAATTGAAGAAGCAGTGCTCAAAGCTTTGGAGATTTCACCACCAGAACTCTCTGCCGACATTTACGACAGAGGTATCTATCTGACAGGTGGTGGTGCCATGCTGAAAGGGCTTGACAAGCGTTTAGCTTTGAAAACCAAGCTACCAATACACATTGCAGACGATCCGCTTAGAGCTGTAGTTCGTGGAACAGGCGAAGCCCTGAAAAACATCAATTCATACAGAGCAGTGTTAATGACATAATCTGAATGAATGGGTCAGCTACTTTCATTCCTATATCGGTTTAGGGCATTCTTTACATTTTTGCTCCTTGAGTTAATATGTATATGGCTAATTGTTCGGCATAACGATTACCAGCGAAGTAGCTTCAACAGCCTGATGTCGGCCACAGTAGGCACCATCAATGAGTCTACCGGCAACATTTCCGAATACTTTAGTCTAAAAAAAACAAACCAGCAGTTGGCTGAAGAAAACGCCCGACTGAGGTCCTTGCTGCTCTCTTTAGAGCCGCTGCCCACAGATTCGTTGGCGGGTAATCTCATACCGGTCGATTCAGCCGATACTACCGCTCTTTCTTTTGAGTTGATTACTGCCGAAATTATTCGAAACGATATTCGCAGTACTAAAAACTTCTTTATGATTAATAAAGGAGCCAAAGATGGCATTGAAGAGGGTATGGGAGTAATCAACTCACTGGGAGTAGTGGGTAAAATACGAGGAGTGAGCAAGGAGTTTTCAGAGGGTATTTCGTTACTCAACATTAAAAACCCAACCTCAGTAAAACACCAACCTTCAGGAAGAATGGGCACCGTGCTTTGGGAAGGGGTAAACCCTAAAACTGCCCGACTGCTCTACCTAACCCCCGATGTACCCGTAGAACCGGGCGACACCATTGTAACCTCCGGCTACAATGCCATTTTCCCAAAAGAAATTATGGTAGGTACGGTTAGAAGCAGTGAGCCTGATAAGAATAATACGTACCTGAATATTGAAATAGACCTAAGTGTAGACTTTGGTAGCCTTTCGTTTGTTTACATTATTAAAAACCATAAAAAGCCCGAACAGGATTCGCTCATAAACTTAAATCCCGAAATCATCAATGAGTAAGCACATTGTTCTACTTACGGTATCGTTTATACTGCTTATGCTGGTGCAAATACTGGTGTTCCGAAACTTTGTGCTCTTTCAGGTTGGGTTTGCTTTTGTCTATCTCCTTTTCCTGCTTAGCTTACCCATGGAGGTGGGTTTTACGGCCGGTATGATATTGGGGCTCATTAGTGCCCTCATTCTTGACTTGTTCTACCAGTCGTTGGGTATTCATGCTTCGGCAGCAGTATTTATCATGTTTGTGCGTCCTACATGGCTAAAGGCCGTGCTCCCTCGTGGAGGGTATGAACCAAACGACATGACCACCATTGGCACTTACGGATTACAGTGGTTTTTGGGCTATGCCACACCCTTAGTGCTGGTTTATTGCCTGGTAGTGTTTTTTGTAGAAGCCGGTACCGCACAATTGTTTTGGCATACCGTAACAAAAGCCCTGGTTTCTACGGTTATAACATTGGTATTTGTGGTATTTGCGCAGTATCTTTTTTATCCAAAAACCAATTAACCCATGCTCGAAAATAGAAGACTGGTTATTCAGGGTCTGTTTATTTTTGTAGGCTTGATTTTCCTCATCAAGCTCTTTGCTCTTCAGGTGGTAGATAAAACATACCAACTCAAAGCCGATCGCAATATTATTCATACCATAACCGAATACCCCTTCCGGGGGCTCATGTATGATCGTGAAAAAAGACTCATTGTTTATAATGAGCCTATTTATGATTTAATGGTGGTTCCGCGCGACCTTTACATTGGAGACACCGCAGAGTTTTGCCAACTCTTTGACATTACCGAAGAACAATTTCGTACTAACCTGCAGAAGGCCAAAGAATACTCCGGAGTTAAACCCTCTGCCCTACTCAAAAAAATACCGCACGAAAAATATGCCCAGATACAGGACCATATGTACAAGTACTCGGGGCTATATGTAAACCCCAGAACTGTAAGAAGATATACCAAGCCTATTTTGGCCACACAAGTAGGTTACATTGGAGAAGTGAGTCAGCGAGACCTGGACAGAGACACCACCAACTATTACAAGTCTGGCGACTACAAAGGGCTTACCGGCCTGGAACAGTACTATGAAAAGGCCTTGCGGGGAGAAAGAGGAGAAAGCCGTAAGCTGGTGAATGTAAACGGTATAGAAAAAGGAAGCTACAAAAACGGTGAGCTGGACATCCCTTCCGTACCGGGCAAAAACCTCATCACCACCATCCATCTGGAACTTCAGAGCTATGCCGAAAAGCTAATGGCAGGTAAGCGTGGTAGTTTAGTAGCTATTGAACCCTCTACAGGAGAAATTCTTGCTATGGTTTCGGTGCCATCGTACGACCCCAATCAGCTGTCTGGCAAGAATTTTGGCAAGTACTTCGAGCAAATTAAAAATGACACAACAGGCCCTCTGCTCAACAGGGCTATTCAGGCCAAATACCCTCCGGGCTCCATATTTAAAACTGTGCAAGCACTGATTGCTCTCGATGAGGGAGTGATTAAACCTAATGAACCCATAATTGTTGACAGACTGCGACTGGGAGACCATGCACCGCTAGGCCCATACGATGTGGCTCGCGGTATAGAGTTCTCTTCTAACAACTACTTTTGGGAAGTAATGAGGCGAACTGTGAACCAGAACGTATCGAGCAGTAAGTTTACAGATACACACATAGGGCTGGACAAGTGGGCAGAAGCAGTAAGACGATTTGGCTTTGGCAGCCCTTTGGGGCTAGATATTCCTGGTGAAATTGGTGGTACAGTACCTGATGCTGAATTTTATCACAAAAAGTACCCTCGCGAAAAGGGAAGCTGGGCCTATAGCACCATATACTCTCTTTCAATTGGGCAGGGAGAGCTGGAGGTAACTCCTCTTCAGGTGGCCAATCTGGCTGCCATAATTGCCAACCGTGGATATTATGTTACGCCCCATTTGGTGAAAGCTTATGAAGAAAATGGAGAAATCACAGAACTGGAATATGAGAAACACTATACCGGGCGTGGCGATGAGTACTACCCCGCCATTATTGAGGGCATGGTTCGGGCTGTAAAGAAAACAGCCGGGCGGGCTGTAATCCCCGATATACCAATTGCCGGAAAGACTGGAACAGCCGAAAATGGGGTGAAGAATGAATCGCTTGATCACTCTGTATTTATGGCTTTTGCCCCTGCTGATAACCCCAAAATTGCCATTGCAGTATACACAGAAAATGCCGGATGGGGTGGAGGCGCCTCGGCAGTAACCGCCAGCCTGGTTATTGAAAAATACCTGCGAGGTTACATTAAAGAAACCTGGGCCAAGAGAGAAGATTATATCCTTAACAAAAAATACCTCATAGGCTTACAACAAGAGAATTGAGAAGAGAAGGCGGACTTTTTGGCGATTTAGACTGGCTGGTGGTCTTTCTTTACTTCACCCTGGTTGTACTGGGCTGGACAAACATATATGCCTCTGTATATGACCCGGTACAAGACCAGAACATTTTCGATCTGAGTCTGGAATCGGGCAAGCAGCTCCTTTGGATAGGTACATCAGTAATACTGATTGTTGTCATCTTGCTTCTCGATTTCCGTATTTATGAATCGTTTGCTCCCATTCTTTACGTGTTTATGATCTTGCTCCTGGCCGGGGTTTTGGTTTTTGGTCGCGAGGTAAATGGAGCAAAGGCATGGTTCGAGATAGGTTCGTTTCGGTTGCAGCCGGCAGAGTTTACTAAACTGGCCACGGCTCTTTTTATGGGCCGATACATTGCCACAACCAATGTAAAACTCACCGACTTTAGTACCCAGGTGAAGGCTCTCCTTATGATTCTCATTCCCATAGGCCTCATACAGCTTCAGCCTGACACCGGTTCGGCTATGGTGTTCGCTGCACTGCTCATTCCACTATACAGAGAAGGTTTTCCTGCCATATATCTTATTCTGGGCATCTCTGCAGCCGTACTCTTTATTTTAACCCTTTTGGTTCCTCAGCCATATATTTTCATTGGTATAGGTTCGCTCACTCTCTTACTCATCCTTTTTCAGGAAAAAAGCCGTAAGAGAATACTGTCGACCATTGCCCTAATGCTGGTCATCAGCTCATTTGTTTTTGGAATAGACTATTTTCTCAATAACCTAATTAAGCCCTATCAGAGGAGCAGAATAGAAGCCATTTTTCGGCCCGAACTGGTGAACCCAAAGGCTGAAGGCTGGAACCTGGAGCAATCTAAAATTGCTATTGGTTCAGGCGGCTTTTCCGGTAAGGGTTTTTTAGAAGGCACCCAAACAAAATTTGGCTATGTACCCGAACAAAGCACCGACTTTATTTTTAGTACCCTGGCCGAAGAACATGGCTGGTTGGGCTGCGCTGTACTTATTTTCTTGTTCATAGCCTTGGTTATGCGCTTGGTTTTTATAGCCGAACGACAAAAGTCTAAATTTGCCCGGTTCTATGGCTATGCCGTTGCTGGTATTATATTCTTTCACTTTACCATCAACATTGCCATGACCATTGGTCTGTTTCCCGTTGTTGGAATCCCTCTGCCATTTATAAGTTATGGTGGGTCATCCCTATGGTCGTTTACCATTATGCTCTTTGTGCTGCTCAAAATAGATATGCACAGAGCACAGGTGCTTTCAAGACATTAGGGGAATGACAACATCCAAAGGACAAAAGTTATCTGAATTTGAAATTAAAAGGATCTTAGGGAAACCTATAAAGCCCGACATCAAGTCCAGAAAAGCATTGGGTAGCACATCTTTCTTTTTGAAGAAATTCGAGAGCCACACCAAAAAGAGTTCTCTTAAAGAAAACCATAAGTGTGCCTTCCAAAAATATGAGCAGGGCCTATTGGCACGTGTATTTCACTCTGGCAATGTAGAAAACCTCATCTTCAGATTTGATAGCGTTTCACAAGTACTATTAATCAAAGGAAAGGAGATCATTGATCCCAAATGGTATTCACCAATGGCTTGGCTTCTGAAACTAGGTGTTCCTTTAAGACTAGCACGCTACTTTACTGTAAATTCAACAGATTACTCTATTAATGAGATGACACTCATCATTAAATCTGAAGATCACCTATTGGAGATGACAACCAACGGGTGGTTTTATGAAGGTCAAAGAAGATTTTTTGAACCTCTCTTTTCCAAGGAGGTCTTTAAAGAGATTCATCTCTAACATGGCTTTCTCCATAATCTATCATCTTTTCCAAGCATAGTTTTCGTGCGGTTTTTAGAAGGTTACCTTCTAAATATTCTGGAAGTTTTTCATAGGCTAATTTGTAATCAATGTAAGCTTTGTTGCTTGACCTATCCTCAATGCCTTCAAGCACATATTCCTTTATGAAAAAAACTAAATAACCGTATGCAAATGGGCTCTTTATAGATAGGTCTGTTTGGTAAAGGTTTGAATCGAATATTTTATCTCGGATTTCCGGTCTATCAAACTGGCTGATTAGAAGCCTGAGCCTTATAAAAGCCTCATGACGGTCTATCTCATACTTGAGACCCTGAATAGCTTCTAATTCAAAGTTATTCGTTTCGGAAAGAGTTGTTGGAACAAACTCCAATTGATCAACCAGTCTGTTCACTAATTCGTCTAGCAATTTTGGGTTGCTCTTGATCATAGACTTATCCCCAGACACAGGAACAAGCAAGCTGATACTTAAGTCATTCCTACCACGCATTGCCTTACTTGAATCGGCTATGATGAACAAATTGTACAATGAATCAATCTTCAATAAAGCCTCACTTCTTTCTTCAATCAATTTTTGCGCATTGAGTCTATCGGTGGATTCAAGCTGCAATTCAGAAGGTTTTAAATCCATCCTTAGTGTGTCCCCTGGAGAAACAAATCTAGTCTCTGGATAACTTATCAGAGAATGGATAACAATCCTTGCCGTTTGGTTGATTTTTAAAGAAAGCGTATCGATCTCCTTGTAACTGGTAAGCAATCCGGCTGAACTTTGATTCCAACCTGAATCAAGTAAGTCAATTGAGATTGGAGAGTCAGTTGAATTATTGATAATGATTATGGCTTGATTTGGTGACTCTACCAAATCAATTTCCGGAAGGTTCTTGTACGGCCTTTTGTCACATCCTGTAAAAAATATCAGGAGAAGTAGGGGCAGAAGAAAAGCTTTCTTATTCATGTGTGTCTATGACACATCATTATAACTATTTTTTTAGTAGAAAGCTAAACTAGTCCTCCCAAAAGCAGAAAATTGATCTGTATGCACCGCATCTTCCTCAGTGGATTCAGGTGAACCACTTTCTTCAGTGCCCCTTTTAAGAAGAAACTTAGGCAGATAGAATGTGAGAAACCCTCCAAAAGTTAATATCCACAATTACCCGAATGTTCTTAGGCTTATTTTAATCTTTGTAAGTAAACTTTTGGAGAGATGTTACACCGCGAAAGTCCCTATTCGATTTCTTTGAGTTTTATTTGATTAATCGAACCGAAGTTTATAATCAGGAATAAGATGAATTCCGTTCAAACAATCCATGTCCTCTTCAGAAAACCCTGTGGATGGTTTACACCATTAACTGATTTCCAATCAACTGATATAACTGTCTTACGCAAACCTTCGCTCCAGCACACCCATAAAAGCCTCCACTTCCTCGCTGTCCATATCCCAGCCATCATTAAAAGTATTGGCTTTATTTAGCGCTTCCTGAAGGCTCTCCGCTTCATCGATAGCTGCAAAGGCCTGTTTCATTCGACTATTATCCCCATGAAAGAGGTTGTTCTGAAACATAAATTTCTCATTCAAAGTAAGGCTGGCCTCAATTGATTTATTCACCTTTCTCTGCAGCTTTTCCGCAAGAGTCTGGCTTTTATTACCTTTTTCAAATCTGTCGTTGAGCGTTGTCGCTGCTTTTTCTTCCTTCTTTTCAACGGCAAGCTCTTCCGCCACAACTTTGGAGGCTACATTAGCGGAAACTTCCGGCTCAGTAGGTTTTTCTGGCTTGGGTTCTTCTTTTTCATCAAACAGATTGTGTAGCAAATGACCAGCATTGAGCTTTTCCAGAAAAGCAGGTGCATTTACCTCTTCCTTATTCGATGGATCGAGCCCATCGTAGATCTGCAAAACACTGGCTTTTGTATCAAAATCACCCATCTGATCCACCAGCTTTTTAAAGAGTTCCCGGTTGTTCTTTATGTATTTAAACTGTCGTTTAAAATCCTGAGGTTTAGCCAATCGCTCCAGCACCGTTTCTAAAAATACCCTGGGTTCAAACACTATGAGCACGGTATCGGCAATTGCCTGATTAAGTATGGGCTCTAAATGCTTTCTATCAATACTGATGTGGTTGGAAAGCACATTCATAAAACCCTTTAAAGCCGCCTGTACTTTCTCGTGCTTAAAATCGAAATACGGGCTTTCCAAGCGCTCTACCTCTTTGCGCCACTGATTAAAAAGCGATCGGATGATGAAAGAGTTGACTTGTCTTGAATTGGTGAGAGAAATCAACTGCTCTCCATCTATTTTTGTATAATTTTGAAAAGTTTTATCGCAGATAGATTCGCCAATTTTCTGGCTCACTGTTAGTACTTCTGACTGTTTTAGTTGATAAAGCATGTACGGCAGTTTTTCAAAGTTAAATTAAATCATAATGCCCAAAATCCTGATCCGAAATCTGAATAATAAACTGATTGATGTTCCCACTAGTAACGATTCAATCCTCAAAATTATTCATGACCATCAGATTGATTGGATGTTTGCTTGTGGTGCCAAAGGGAGGTGCACATCTTGCCGTATGGTCATTCATTCAGGCCAGGAGCACTTTTCTGCTCCTAATGAGGCCGAGCAAAAGTTGATAGATTTGGGTAGATTAAAAGAAAACGAGCGCTTGGCCTGTCAAAACACCCTAAATGGCGATATTGAGGTGAGTGTAGCTGAACAGAATAAGTTTCCACATTTAACCTATACGGACTGATATGTTTCTTGAGCCACAGACCAATATTTCCGGAGAGCATACCACGGGAAGCATAGAGGTAATATGCGGCTGTATGTTTTCAGGCAAAACGGAAGAACTAATCCGCAGGCTTAGAAGAGCCACCATTGCCCGACAGAAAGTGGAAATTTTCAAACCGGCACTGGATACTCGTTACGATGAGCAAGATGTGGTTTCGCACAACAAAACAGCCATTCGCTCTACCCCCGTACAGTTTGCTTCAGACATTTTGCTGCTGGCTGGCGACAGCGATGTAATTGGTATTGACGAAGCTCAATTTTTTGACAAAGACATTGTAGATGTCTGCCGTAAACTAGCCAATGGAGGCAAAAGAGTAATTGTTGCAGGCCTTGACATGGACGCCAACGGGCAGCCTTTTGGACCTATGCCCTATCTCTTGGCTATTGCCGAGTTTGTAACCAAACTGCACGCCATTTGTGCTGTGAGCGGGTCTTTGGCTTCTTTCTCCTTTAAGCTTACCGATAGCGATAAAACTGTTGAACTGGGAGAAAAAGATATTTATCAGGCCCGAAACCGTAAATACTTCTACCAGGGACAAAAAGAAAAGCAGCACAAGAAAAAGTGAAAAGACTGGCTTTACTTATGGGTGCCTTTTGGCTGATAAGTCAGGTAATTTCTCTGGCTCAGAGTGCTATACCTGTACTCGGTTGGCAAACACACTTTAGCTATACGCATGTAAAACAAGTAGTGGTGGGATCAGAGGCCATTTTTGTGGCTACTGAACAGGCTATTTTTAGTATTGACAGGGAAGAGTTGAGCCTGACCAAGCTTAACAAACTAACCGGCTTATCCGATGTAGGCATAGGTGCCATTGGCCTGCTCTCCGATGAAAAAACATTGGTGATTGGCTATAAGAACGGCAACATCGACCTGGTAGGCCCGTCCTCTGTCCGTAATATCAATACGGTAAAAAACTTCCAGACCACCCTTTCTAAAAAATACCATTCCATAAAAGCCCACAATGGCAATATTTACCTGGCCGGAGATTTGGGTATTATAGTGTACAACCTAAGCCGGAATGAAATTAGCGAAGCCTATCAGAACCTGGGGCAAAACGGAAGCCCTCTGGCCATCTACGATCTGCATTTCGATAACGATAGTATATATGCCGCTACGGCCGATGGTCTGCTTTCGGCCAGCCTTAACAACGGTACCAACCGGCAAGACTTTAACAACTGGAAGAGGGCGCTCACAGGAATAGGTTTCGAAACCATTGCCGAGACCAATGATGGGCTTTTTGCCGGTAGTGAAACCGATTTGTTTCAGAAAACATCGGCTGGTTGGCAGTTTACAGAAAATTTCCCCTCCACCATTGTGCGCCTGGAAGGCACGAATGAAGAATTATGGATTACCACTCATGATCGAGTATATCAGCTCAATGGATCACAGCTTACCCAATCGGTGGCCGTTTCAGCATCGTCAGGCCGAGTAAATTATTCTGCGCAGAACCCTCCCTTTATCTGGCTGGCTACTTCCCAAAAAGGGCTTTTGAGGGCTATTCCTTCCCAGTCAGATTTTGAACAGTTTATGCCGGCCGGGCCAATGGGCGATACTCTGCACAACGGTCAGTTTAACCAGGGAAAAATCGCTTTCAATAGCAGCTCTTTCAACAACCGGGTTTCCGGCCAAGGTTTCATAGGTGAGTTCGATGTTGAAACCAACCTTTGGGCCAATTATTCATTCATATGGAACAATGAACCAATCCAAAACATAGTAGATGTAGAAAGAATTGGCGAAACCTCATACGTGGTTTCGTTTGAACACGGGCTGCTAGAATGGACCGGAGTAAATGATGTTTCGCAACCGGGAACGAGTGCCCAGGCACCTCAGCCCAATGCCCAAAATGAATACAGAGCAACCGCGGTAACTTCAGATAACAACGGACTTTTATGGCTGACACTGCATGATCGAAGCCCCTCGCTCTTCTCATTCAACCCTTCTACCAATACCTGGCAAAGCTATACTCCTCCCCACGATTTGGCGCGTTATGCCATTGATGTTTTTGTGGGACCAACCGGACTCAAATGGCTTACCATAGACCCTGATTTTGGTGGAGGAATCGTAGTATACGATGATGAATCGGGGCGCTCCAGACATTTAAATCTCAACGGAGGGCAAGGCGGCTTGCCCAGCAATGAGATTACATCGATTTATTCAGATAATGACTTGTTTGTTTGGGTCACCACCAGTCAGGGCATGGCCTTCTTCACCAATCCGGGTGCTGTGTTAAACAATCAATCGCTTACGGCTTCAATACCGATATATCAAAACCGTCTGTTGCTTCGCAATGAGTACATTACCGATATGGTAGTTGACCCGGCCAACAGAAAGTGGTTTGCCACCAGAAGTAATGGTCTCTGGCTATTCTCCGAATCGGGCGATGAGCTGATCTATCATTTCACTATCAACAATAGTCCACTGCCTTCCAACCACATTGTTTCTCTGGCATTGGCGCCACAAACGGGCGAGTTGTTTATTGCCACTCCTTTGGGTATGGTTTCTTTTAGAGGTGACGCCACATTAGGTACCGATAGGCATGAAGATGTAGTGGCATACCCTAATCCTGTTAAGCCCGGGTTTGAAGGTTCAGTAGTAATAGAAGGTTTGGTGAATAATGCTTTTCTGAAAATTACAGATGTATCAGGAAAGCTGGTAAAAAACTTACGGGCCAATGGCAGTACAGCCATTTGGGATGTACGAGATGTAAACGGCACCAGGGTAAAAACCGGGGTCTATCTGGTGTTTAGTACCAATGAACTTGGAACAGAAACCTATGTAACTAAAATAGTGGTTATCTAATGCTATACCACACCAAAGGGCTTGTGCTGGGCACAATTAAGTACAGCGAAACCTCCATTATCGCGCGTATTTTTACGCAAAACTACGGGATGCAGTCCTACATAGTGAATGGCGTAAGGAGCCAAAAGGCCCGGGGCAAAACGGCCCTCTACCAACCGCTTTCTTTGCTCGACCTGATGGTGTACCATAAACCCGGCAAAGACATTCAGCGCATTTCTGAGGCCCGCTTCTCTCTCAGCTATCAGCAATTGCCTTTCCACCCTACCAAAAGGGCAATAGGCATGTTTCTGACAGAAGTATTTGGTAAAGTGCTACGAAACGAATCGCCTAATGAAGAGCTCTTTCTTTTTTTGGAACAGTCGCTAATACTATTCGACAACCAATCTGAATACCTCAACAATTTTCATTTGCAATTACTTCTTAAAGCCAGTGCATTTATGGGCTTTGGCCCCGCCAACGGAGCCGACCTTATTGACCAACTGGCTGAGGCCGGATATCATTTTAATTTAGTAACAGATGAGCTCGCTCTGCTCGACCAGCTCATGCATGAAAAAATGGGAACCCATATTGGTTTGAGTAATGCCTTGAGGCGCGATTTGCTCGACCATATTATTAAGTTTTACCAGGTTCATACAGATAGTCTGAAGGAAATAAAGTCGATAGACGTGTTGAAAACGATAATGAGTAGCTGAAATCGACACTTTATGTTTAATTTACAAGTCAAATATTATTCTCATGAGCTCAATTCTATATGATGAAGTGCCATCGCTAGACCTTGCACATTTTACTAATGGAAGCCCGGAACAAAAAGAGGCTTTCGTTCAAGATCTGGGAGCAGCCTATAACAACATTGGTTTCGTAGCCATTAAAAACCATGGCTTAACCAATGAAATGACCGAAAAACTCTATGCGGCTATTCAAAAGTTTTTTGCTCTGCCCGATGAAGTGAAGCAGAAATATGAAGTACCGGAACTAGCGGGCCAGAGAGGCTATATTGGCAAAGGAAAAGAACATGCGAAAGGCCGAAGCACTGGAGACCTGAAGGAGTTCTACCACATTGGTCAGGAGGTAACCGATGGTGACCCCATAAAAAATGAGTATCCGGACAATATATGGCCTGAAGAAGTGCCTGAAATGGAAGCCATTGGTAAGGAAGTATACAAAACTTTGGAAAATGCCGGGGTAAAAATGCTTCAGGCTATCGCTCTTTATCTGGGTTTGGACGAACACTATTTTGACCAAAAAGTGCACAACGGAAATAGTATTTTAAGACCTATCCACTACTTCCCAATTGAAAACCCGGAGGCGGTTCCGGCCGATGCAGTTCGTGCCGCTGAGCATGGCGACATTAACCTGATTACATTATTGATGGGAGCAAGTGCTGATGGTCTGCAAGTGCTCAGGAATGATGGTAAATGGATCCCTATTACTGCCCTACCGGACCAACTGGTAGTAAATGTTGGCGATATGCTTTCAAGACATACCAACAACAAGCTTAAGTCTACCATTCACAGAGTGGTTAACCCTCCGAAAGACAAAATGGGTACATCGCGGTACTCCATACCTTTCTTTATGCACCCAAGGTCTGAAATGGATCTTACTTGCCTGGAGAGCTGTATAGATGATGCACACCCTAAGTTGTATGACGATATTACTGCGGGCGAGTTCCTAGAGCAACGTTTGGCCGAGATTGGCCTTCGAAAAAAATAAGAGGAAGTGCCAGCGGTAAAACGCATTCGATACTTCATCTTTCTAAAAGATGTATTCATTTTGGCCATTAGCGCTTTTGGTGGCCCACAGGCACATTTAGCCATGCTTCTTAAAATAATGGTTAAGAAGCGTGGCTATGTTTCTGAAGAAGAACTCATGGAGCTATATGCTCTCTGTCAGATATTACCAGGGCCTACCTCCACACAAACCATAACGGCTATTGGGTTTAGAATTGGTGGTGCCAACCTTGCCTACCTTACCTTGCTGGTTTGGATGTTACCTGCAGTAGCTATAATGACTACGGCAGCCATTTTAGTAGACAGGTATCAAACCAAGAACTTTAGCCTGGAATTTACCCGGTTTATACAACCTATGGCCGTTGGTTTCATAAGTTATGGAGCCTACGTTATTGCCTCAAAAATGGTGACTACCAAAACTGCCGGGGCTCTAATGGCACTCTCTGCTATAGTCACCTACTTTATTTCCAAACCTGCCGCCCTGCCAATTGTGTTGGTTTTTGCCGGTACGCTCACCGCCTTTAAGTATAAAAAACAAGAAATAGAAGTTAAGGAAAAGGTGAGAATCAAATGGGGCAACTTTACCCTTTGGGGTTTGGTACTCATTGCTGCCGCTTTGTTGGGTGCGTTCACTCAAGACCGTATAGTCCTACTGTTCGAAAATTTCTATCGAAACGGAAGTCTCATTTTTGGAGGTGGGCAGGTACTTATTCCATTTCTTAACAAGGAATTCGTAGAATTTAAAGGCTACCTGAGTTCAGAAGAGTTTCTTTCCGGGCTGGCCATGGTACAGGCGGTTCCCGGCCCTACTTTTTCGGTGAGTTCGTTTGTGGGGGCTCTCTCCGTTCGCGATCTCGGTATCGGAGGACAAATACTAGGTGGCTTTATAGCCGCCTGCGGCATATTTCTACCGGGTACTTTTCTCATTTTCTTTGTCATCCGCTTTTGGGACAGCCTCAAAAAATATAGAGTTGTGCGAGCATCCTTAGAAGGTATTCATGCTGCTAGTGCGGGCATGGTTGCTGCAGCAGCCTTCTTGCTGTTCGAGCCTATAGATAACTCGGTAATGAACGTTTCGGTAGTTATTGGAACCTTCCTTCTGCTCACCTATACAAAGGTGCCTCCTCCATTAATCATTCTGGCAGGATTACTGGCCGGTTTTCTAATATAAGCGTCCTATTTATAGTCCAGATATAGAATGCCTGACTCAACCGTCATTTGGACGGGAGCATTCATAAGTAGGGATATGTTTCTGTTTTCGTGCCCTCCGGGAAAACCAAAGGCCTTGGGTATGTTCAGGTTGTAGAAATATGAAGCGATGAGTGCATAGCAGTCTCTACTGAAATAACCTGCCGGATCGTTAATGTGGCTAAAGTCTCCTACAATAAGTCCGGCCAGTCGATCTAACTTACCCGTTCGCTTTAGTTTATTGAGCATACGGTCTACGGCATATAAGCTTTCTCCCACTTCTTCCAGAAATAGAATCTTTCCATCACAAACCATTTCATTGGCGGCCCCTATAGACTCATAAATAAGACTTAGGTTCCCTCCGGTAATGGCTGCCATGCACTTGCCTTCCGCTGAATGCCTCATAGGGTTCAGCTCAATGGCAAACTGCTGTTCCCCAAAAAGTAGATTTTTAAGGGCTACATCAGAAGCATCGTCTTGCCCAAGGGTGTAGGCCATGGGGCCGTGAACAGCCGCTATACCCAACGAAGCCATTTGCAACTGAAAACCGGTTAAGTCACTAAAACCAATTGTCCATTTCGGGTTCTGAGAAAAAGAGCTATAGTCTGCCTGATCTAAGATTCTTGTGGTTCCATACCCCCCTCTGGCAAAGCAAATAGCTTTAACATCCGGATTGTCCATAGCCCATTGTAAATCGGCCAGGCGATTGGCATCGCTCGCTGCAAAATACTCATCTGGGTTATTAAGAAACTGCCCTTTGCATACATCAAGCCCCCAGGAGGCTAATATTCCAAGCCCCGGTTCGATAGACTTCTCTAGTCTCTTAGCTGTAGCTACAATGGCTATTTTGTCGCCTGGTTTTAAAGGGGCAGGTTTCATAGAATTGAAGGTAAAAAAAAGAGGCTGTCTTCTAAAAAACAGCCTCCATTATCATTTAAAATTTTATTCTAGTTATTTCCGGTAGGAGCCGCATTGCCACTTGGTTCTTCTTTTGGCATTGGCACACCTAATTTCTTAAACACCAACTCTGTGATGTTTAGAGACTCGTCAGCAGCCAAAACAATACCTGCCGAATTGGCTGCAACCCTTGAGTTTAAAATAAGAGCGAACCCATTTTCTTTTCGAACAGCCTCAATGGCGTCCTGCACTTTTGCATATACAGGATTAATTTTTTCTGTTTCTTTCATCCTATAAGCCTGATCGGCCTGAACTCTGAACTTTTGCAATTGTTCCTGAAGGTTTATGAGTTCATTCTCCTTCTCTTGCAATACTACCTGATTGGCATTAGGCTGCTGAGCCATTTGCTGTAATTGAGCATATTTGGTTTGAATATCTTTCTGCTTAGCTTCAATCTGCGCTCCCAACTGAGCTTCGTAGGTTTCTAATTCTGAAGAAATAGATTCCATCTCGGGCATGTTGAATACAATAAATTCAAGGAAGGTATATCCAATCTTAAATTCCTGAGCCTTTGCAACTGCCGCTACTGACAGAAAAGCAATCATCACTATTAGTTTACGCATCATAATCCTTATTTAATTTCTTTAATTTCTCTTTTTCTGTGCTCCCAGTTCTTCCAGTATAAATTCAGTATAGTCATGAACCGGGTTGCTGTAAATTATACCCACATCGGCTGCCTTATCAAAGATATAGTCCAGTCCGTGTTTTTTTCCAATCACCTCTACGGCCAGGTTCAGCCGGGTACGCAAAGGTGTTAGCAGTTCGTCTACCTTTTTGTAGTAGAGGCCATCAAATCCAAAAAGCTCTGTATTTTTTTGAAGCGCTTCCTGGCTTTTGGCTTCTATGGCCTTTTTTCGCTCTTCAATCATAGCCGGAGTGAGCAATACTTCATTGGCTCTTAGCTCGGCTCTCATCTTTTCGAGCTCATCGTACAAACTTCGTACCTCTTTGTCGTAAGTCTTTGCCAGAGCCTCCAGCTCCTTTTGTTTTTCTGCGTATTCAGGAAGCTGACTAAGAACGTATTCTGAATCGAAATGGCCAATTTTCTGCCCAAATCCGTTGCCTTGAGCCAGCGCAAAATTAGAGATTAATGTCAATAATGCTAGGGTGGAGAAAATTTTGTGCATGGGTTACCTAATTTGTTGTCCGATAGTAAAATGCACCTGCGACCCACCCAAAACGGCTGGCGATAGTGAATTGTCCTGATCGAAGCCATAGGCCCAGTCGATACCCAAAAGTCCGAAGGCCGGCAAGAATACTCTTGCACCAAATCCGGCAGATCGGAACAAGTCTCTTGGCGAGTATTCGCTAAAATCGATCCAGGTATTTCCGGCTTCTCCAAATGCCAAAAGGTAAATGGTAGAAGTTGGTGCCTTAGATACCGGGTATCTCAGTTCGGCCGTAAACTTGTTGTAGACAATACCTCCCCTAAAACCGGTTACAGGGTCAACAGGGTCTATTGAGTTATCCTCATACCCTCTTAACGCTATAATGTCCTGTCCAATTATAAAGTTGTTTGCCCCATTTAATCCATTACCCCCTAGGAAGAACCTTTCGAATGGTCCGGAGTCTGTTCTTTTGGAGTATGTGCCAATAAAGCCAAGATGAGCTCGGGCATTGATCACAAACTTTGGCCCGACAGGTATGAACATAGACCAATCGAACATCCACTTGTGGTATTCTACAAATTTATAGCGTCTACTTTCGTCCGCCCCATCTACGTACCGGTCGGAATCGGGGTTAAGGATGGACCATGGGGGAGTGGCATTAATGGCCAGGGTAAATTGAGATCCATACGATGGGAAGGTGGGCTGGTCTATATTACCTCTTGAAATAACCGTATTAAAGGTTAAACTGTTGGATTGACCGCTTGAAAACCCGAGTGTATTCCCAAAGTTAGAAACCTCGTAGAACTGATACCTTATGCTATTTTGTATTTGAAAATAATCATCGGGCCACCTAAGTCTTCTTCCCAACCCTACCGAGAAACCTGAAGCTTTTAAGAAACCGTCCGTCTCATTGGTTCTAAAGTTGATGTTTCTATTAACGGTTCGGTTAAAGCTAATGGTGAAGTTGTTGGGTTTTCTTCCTCCCAACCATGGTTCAGAAAATACCAGACTGTAGTTTCTAAATCTTCGGCCATTGGACTGCAACTGAAGGGATAGTTTCTGCCCGTCTCCACTCGGATACGGCCTCCACTTGCTCCAGTCGTTTATGTTTTTTACTGAGAAGTTGTTGAGCGATAGCCCTACAGTACCTACAAAGCCAAACGGCCCTCCGAAACCTCCCGAAAGCTGAATTTGATCGGACGACTTCTCTACCAAATTAAAGACAATATCTACCGTACCATCCTGAATGTTGGGAATGGGTTGGGGATTAATTTGCTCCGGATCGAAATAGCCTAATTGACCCAGCTCTCTAATGGTTCTGATAAGTTCTCTACGGCTATACTTCTGCCCTGGTAGAGTTCTGATTTCTCTCAACACCACGTGGTCAGAGGTGCGGTCGTTACCTTTTAGTATAATGCGCTTAATTGTGGCTTGTTCTCCTTCGTACATACGCATCTCAAGGTCGATCGAATCGTTTTCTGCTCTTACCTCAACTACTTCTAACCTAAAGAACAAGTAGCCATCGTCTTGATAAAGAGAGAGTATATCATCACCACTATCGCTATCAAACTGGGTCCGTTTTTCAATCCGCTCTTTGTTGTAAACGTCTCCCTTCTTGATTCCCAATTTTTCAGTAAGAAATTCATCGGTATACTTAAAATTGCCCACCCAGTCTATGTTCCGAATGTAGTACTTATTTCCTTCGTCTACCTTAATACGGAGGTCTATGTACTCATCGTTCAGGGTAGTTACCTCATCTTCAATTACTTCTGCGTCTCTATAGCCTTTTGAATTGTAGAAGTTGATGAGCGACATTTTATCTTCCTTAAAGTCGGCCTCAATGAATTTGGAGCCCTTTAGAAAATTGAGCTTTACGTTTTCATTAATAAACTGCTTAAAGTCTTTGTTAGTCACTGTTTCGGTGCTGTCAACAAAGTTGCCAATGGTTTTTGGCGAGGTGTTGAACACTTGTTCGAAGAATCGGTTGATGAGCCAAAAACGGGGCTTTTCTTTCGTGTTTTTTAAAGCTTTTTTAAGGCGAGAGTCCTCAAAATCAGTGTTTCCTTCAAACTCTATTTTATTTATTTTAACTTTGCTTTTTCGGTCTACTACAAAGTTCAACTCAATACCATCATTCACTATGGAATCTAGTCTTTGCTCTGTTTTAACGGTGGCGTTGAGGTAGCCTTTTTCAACAAAGTATTTCTTTATAACCAGTTCTGAATTTTTGATGAGAGGGGCACTGGCTACTTTTCCATTTACATCGAGCTGGTCCTTCAGTTCAGACTTTTGTCCGGCACCAACACCCTCAATACTGAAACGCAGAATACGTGGGCGCTCTACAATTCTTACTTCTATGTAGGCCCTGTCTCCTTCTGTTTTGGTGAGCCAAAACTGCACATCGGCAATAATGCCTTGAGTCCAAAGTTTTTTGATGGCATCTGAAACCTGACGCCCCGGAATGGTAATCCGATCTCCCACTTTAATACCGGCAAACGAAACCAACGCTCTTTCGTCAAGCACATTGAGTCCGGTAAACTTTATTTCTGCTACTTCAAAAACCTTAGGGTTGGAATAGTCGATTTGTACACCTTCGCCAGCATTGACTCCATACCTTACCTGACACAATGCACTGGACATGGCCAGAATCAGGAAGCTGGTAGCCACCAATATTTTTCTCATTCCCAAACTCACTTCTTTATTTGCTCGCTAATCTTTCCAAACCTTCTTTCTCTTTCTTGATAAGAAACTATGGCCTCATATAAGTCTTTTTTCCTGAAATCGGGCCACAACGTTTCTGTAATGAAAAACTCGGTATAGGCCATTTGCCAGAGCAAAAAGTTGCTAATACGAAGTTCTCCACTTGTTCTGATCAACAACTCAGGGTCTGGAATTCCCGCAGTTGCCAAATAGTTATTAATTATATCCTGATTTATGTTTTCAGCTTTAAGCTTTCCTTCTTCTACTTCGAGGGCTATTTTTTTCATGGCTTGGGCTATATCCCACCGACCGCTATAGCTCAGGGCCAAAATAAGTGTCATCCGGCTATTTCCACTGGTTTTGTCTATGGCTTCTTGTAGCTCTCTTTGGCATTTGGGGGGCAAGCTTGCCCTGTCTCCAATAGACTCAAGCCTGATGTCATTATCCATCAGCGTTTTAATCTCTGAGCTAAGGGTGGAAACCAACAACTCCATAAGGGCCGTAACTTCAAACTTTGGGCGATTCCAGTTTTCTGTAGAAAAGGCATAGAGCGTAAGGTATTTTACACCGAGCTCTGCGCAACCTTCTGTAACATCTCTTACAGACTTTACTGCACTCTTATGCCCAAACACCCGGGCAGCGCCTTGTTTTTTGGCCCAGCGGCCATTGCCGTCCATAATTACTGCAATATGCTCCGGAAGATTGTCTTGCCTGATTTTTTCTTTCATCTACACACCTCTAAAAAAATCAAGCGCGAAGGTACAAAATTGAAACAGCTTTCTAAAAGCTAATGTACTCTTTGTCAATCAGATTAGAAGAATGGCTTCCAACACACAATCTTATAGAAGGTATAACTGAGCGATATGGATGTATTAAACATCCAATCATTGTCGTTGGGGTTTCCTCCCCGGTAGTCTTTAATGTTCGGTGTGGCTTCTGATACATTGTCTAGCATATCTGAGCCAGTACTTATGGCCGAAGTGGCAATACCCAATACCCACCGCCTGTCTAATCGTAATTTTACTCCTACACCCACTGGTATGCGCAAATTAATACCTGTGTCGTAGTTATTGAGAAAATTATCTTGTCCTTCCATTCGGTAAAGGCCTGCCCCAAAAAACAAATAGGGAGTCCAGAACTGCTGAAGTTTTTCATTCCTGTAGTTAAGAAAATGATACTCAATGAGCAGGTCGGTTAGAAAGAAGCTACCTTCAAACGAAGCTCTCCTGTTGGCTGAAAACACGTCAAATGCTTCATCATCTGCCCCTTTCAACTGACCAATTCCAGCCGAAATGCGGTAACTCACCCCCTCATTAAGGTGCTTTCTGATGAAGAACTGCCCACCCAAAGATCCATTGGAGAAATCGTATTTTCTCACCACATCGCCCAGGTAGTTATTTGTGCCCACTTCCAAACCAATTTCAGACAACTGAGCCTTGGCTGCGAAAGGGATAATAAAAAAGGCAATGATGAACAGATACCTTTCAATGGACAGATTATCCGTACGATATGGCTGCAAGCTAGACAACTGATGAAATAGGTTTTAGATGAGTCGAGTTAAATATTGTTAAGTTAATTTCTGGCATCGAGGCCCCAATTTAGCTTTTGTCTGAGAGTGTCAAAATATCTTGTCTCCGGAAAGCGTACCAATTTGGCCTCAAACTCCTCTCTCTTAACGGTTATTTCCACCGAATCGTCTACACTCTGTGACCGGGAATCTAAAGAAACCATGAACTGACGAGATCTTCCTTCAATTTCAAAAGTTATCCGGCTTCTGTCGGATAGAATAATCGGTCGTACATTCAAATTGTGTGGACTAACGGGAGTAAGAATAAAGTTTTTCATGCTGGGGTGCACCAATGGCCCTCCGCAACTCAAAGAATATCCTGTAGATCCGGTGGGTGTGGCGATTATGAGACCATCGGCCCAGTAGCTGTTCAGGTAATCTCCGTCCACATATGTGTGCACCACAATCATGGATGAGGTTTCTCTTTTAACAATTGTCAGCTCGTTTAGCCCAAAGTTAAAGGGTTCAAAAAGCCCTTGATTAGATTCTACATGAATGAGCGACCGTGATTCGATATCGAAGGTGCCGGCTACGAGTTTTTGTAGGGCCTCTTGTACTTCATCGCGCGGGGTGGTAGATAAAAAGCCCAACCTCCCGAGGTTTATACCTACTATGGGTACTTCCCATCGGTCGGTGTAAGTTACCGTGTCCAAAATGGTACCGTCTCCCCCCAAACTCAACACAAAGTCGAAACCGGAGAGGTCTTCTCCTCTTCTGAATGATTTGACTGCGGGTAGTCTAAAATCTTTTTCTGCCAGATCGCTCAGGTACTCGGCAGAAACGCCAACCTCAATACCATCTTTATTTAAAAAATCGATAATGTCTGAAATACAGCCCTGGGCTTCAGGCCCTGTGCTTTTTCCGTGAATGGCTATCTTCATAGTGGGTGTTAAATGTTGAGATACTTCATGAGAAGGTCGAACCGTTCTTTTTCGTTCGATTTCGATTCTTCTTCCTGAAATCTGCCTATGATTTTATATCCGAAACGTTCAAGAGAGGCAACAATGTGAGAAACTTCTGTCTGATTTATCTTTAACGTTACCCGAAACATACTGCTGTCGGCAATATCTCGGCTCACTGCAACACTCAACACTCTGGCATTTTCACCCTCCACCAGCCTAGAAATTTCCGCCAGAGAATAGTCGCGATAGTTAACGAGCAACACCAAAATGGCTCCCTGATCTTGCACGGCTGTTGAGTTAGCAATGGCACGAATGGTGTCTTCTATACCCACAACCCCCATAAAACTCCCAGCAGAAGATAATACCGCTACCATTTGAGAATCGAAATCGGAAGCCATCCGAATTACATCGTAAAAATGCTGATGCTCCAGCACCACGCAACCGGCATCTTCCAGGTCGTACTCGCTGATTGCCTTTTGAGGATCATTGTCTTCAAGAATAATATCTTCTGAAATGAAGCCTAGAAAACGGCCTTTCTCAATAACAGGCAGCTGGTTGGTACGTAGCTCTTCCATCCAAACAATGGCCTTGTTGCCATCGTCTGTCGGCTTTAGAGGAGGAATCATATGATTAATAAGATCTGCTGCTACCATGAGTTTTGGTTAGTTCAACAAGCCGTTCAGCACTAAAGTTCTGCTGTTAGAACACCGCGGTTCAAACAATATTATAAAATCTAACCCAATTTCTAAGCATCTGCAAACCGTATTCTGTCAGAATGGCCTCCGGGTGAAATTGAACGCCACAGGCCATTAGATTCAGGTTTTCCATGGCCATTAGCTCTCCTTCACTAGTGCGAGCAGTGGCTACAAAGCCTTTGGGCACCTCAGCAAGCACCAGCGAATGATAACGGACCACCGCTAGCTTTGAAGGCAACTGTCCGAACAAACCGGTGCCACTGTGTTGAATGCTGGAAATTTTGCCATGCATGGGCCTTATGGCCTTCACAAGTTGAGCACCATAGTGTATACCCAAAGCCTGATGCCCCAGACAAATTCCTAATACAGGGCACTTACCCAGGTAATATTTAGTCAAAGCCATTAACTGACCAGCCGTTTGAGGCTTTTCGGGTCCGGGAGAAAGCACCACCGCCTGATACGTTTCTGATACTATTTCCTCGAACGGTTCATCGTTTCTCTTAACAACCACCTCAAGGCCAAGCTGCCGGAAATAGTCTACCAGATTGTAGGTAAACGAATCGTAATTATCAATTAGTAAAATCACACCGGAGAAAGTAGTGCTTTTATTGAATCGAGCATTTCCTGAGCAAATGGCAACACCACATCCAGTGAGGCTATGAGTTTAGGGCCCAACTCGGTAAGAAACGGGTAAAGCACTAACTCTTCGTTTTGGCCAGGCAATTGAAGACCAAAATTACTGACTAACCACAGGAGAATGCTCACGCCAATCGCCCATTTTACAAGGCCTAGTATGGCTCCTGCAAACTTATCGAATCCACCCAAAATGGTCATGTCTATCATTTTTTTAAGCAACTTACCCAGCATGTTCACCAGAATAATAATGGCCAAAAAAATGACAAGAAAAGAGATGAAGGGCAGCAGCTGATCAAAGTCTTGCAAATACTCCGACAGATACACCATGCCTACTTCCATGAGTTTAAAGCCTCCTATAATAGCCATCACAAAAGCCAATACACCTATTATTTCGAGCAGAAGCCCCTTCTTGAAACCAAGAACAGCTCCAAAAATCAATGGAATAAGCAAGATGATGTCGAGGGTTTTCAACTATTGACTAAGCAAAGTTTTAACCATGGTAGAAATTGCCTTGCCTTCTGCGCGACCGGCCAAAGCCTTGGAGGCTACACCCATTACTTTGCCCATATCCTGTGGACCGGAAGCACCAACCTGAGCAATTATTTGTTCAAGTTCCTGCTTTAGTTCAGCTTCTGTTAGTTGTTTCGGAAGGTATCTTTCAATTACCTCGGCCTCAGCCATTTCTACAGCATACAAATCTTCTCTGCCCTGCTCTTTATAAATAGCTGCTGAGTCCTTTCTTTGCTTCACTGCTTTTGCCAATAGCTTCATCTCGGCATCGCCAGAGAGTTCACCGGAGCTACCCTTATCGGTTTCAGCCAACAAAATCATTGATTTAATGGCACGAAGAGCTTTTAGCTCGTCCTTATTCTTGGCCAACATAGCTTGCTTTATGTCGGCATCAATTTGCTGTTTTAGGCTCATGGCAAAATATTCTTGAGAGTTTTGAAATCATTAACTTGCGCGCAAAGTTATGCAATAAAGACAATTTGAATGACTAGACTAAGTGTGAACATCAATAAGGTAGCTACCATTCGCAACGCCAGGGGAGGAAACAACCCCAATGTAGTTCAAGTGGCCAAAGATGCAGAACGTTTTGGTGCTCAAGGAATTACAGTTCACCCAAGGCCAGACGAACGCCATATTACCACCCAAGATGTTTACGACTTAAAACAGGTAGTAACCACCGAATACAATATTGAAGGGTTTCCTGATGAACGCTACCTAAAACTCATAGAAGAAGTACGTCCCGAGCAAGCCACACTGGTACCGGATCCTCCTAATGTGCTTACTTCTAACGCTGGTTGGGACACTATTGGCCGAGCCGAGGAGCTCAAGCCTATCATCGACCACATAAAAGATCTTGGTGTGCGAGTGTCAATCTTTGTAGAACCGGAGATAGATATTATAGAAGGAGCTGCCAAACTTGGAACAGACCGCATTGAGCTTTACACAGAAATGTATGCTACAGCATACCGAAAGACCCCTGAACAGGCTATTGCAAAATACGCAGCTGCGGCCAAAAGAGCCCATGAGTTGGGCATTGGTATTAATGCTGGCCATGATCTGGATTTGGAAAATCTTAACTATCTGGTCAAGACTATACCCCATATAGATGAAGTATCTATTGGCCATGCACTCATCTGTGATGCCCTGTACTATGGCTTGGAAAATACTATTCAACTTTACTTAAGAGAACTAAATATATGAGCACTCTCAACCACAAGATTCTGGGCGAAGGAGAGCCTTTGGTTATTCTTCATGGTCTTTTCGGCTCATTAGACAACTGGATGACTCTCGGAAAAAAATGGGCGGAGTACCAAAAGGTCATTCTGGTTGACCAAAGAAATCATGGCAATTCTTTTCATCACAATGAGTTTAGCTATGGTGTAATGGCTCAGGATTTAAAGCAGCTTTTAAATGAGTTAAACATTACCAAATGTACATTACTGGGCCACTCCATGGGCGGTAAAACAGCTATGGAGTTTGCTGTGGCATTTCCCGAAATGATTGAGCGTCTAATTGTAGCCGATATTGGACCAAAATCATACCCTGTTCACCATACAACCATTATAAAAGCGTTTTACTCTGTTCCACTCAAGAATCTGAGTTCCCGAAATGAGGCCGATGAGCTGCTTAAGGAGCAAATTCCGGACTTCGGCACTCGCCAATTTTTGCTCAAAAACCTGGCGAGGAGCAAGGAAGGCTTTAGCTGGAAAATGAATCTGGATATTATTGCTAAAAACATTGAAGAGGTAGGAAAGGGCCTTAATCAGAATGCTCGCTTCGAAAAACCCACATTGTTTATAAGAGGCTCTAAATCCGATTACGTTTTAAATGATGACCTTAATTTAATTCATTCCATTTTTACCAACTCAAAAGTAGAAACCATAGAAGGTGCTGGTCATTGGTTACATGCTGAAAAGCCTACAGAATTTTTTGAAATTGTAAATGCCTTTTTAGACTAACATGGCCACAGGAGTAGTATACTTAATTCCCAATATCATCTCGCAAAACACTCAAACAGAGGTGATCTCCGCGCAGGTACAAGATGCCATAAAAGCTACTGACATTTTTCTGGTAGAAGACCTAAGAACCGCCAGAAGATACGTGAGCAGCCTACAACTTGGCCTAACCATAGAGAATCTCGACTTCAGAATTTTAGATAAGAAAACCACCTTTGAACAGTGTTTCGAAATTGCCCAACTTGCCCTTGAGGGCAAAAATTTAGGCGTTATTTCGGAAAGCGGTTGTCCAGGAGTGGCAGACCCTGGCGCCAGACTGGTTCACATGGCACAGCAATTAGGAGTGACTTGCAAACCATTGGTAGGGCCATCGTCAATTTTGATGGCGCTCATGGCCTCTGGTTTCAACGGCCAGTCTTTTGCCTTTCATGGCTACCTGCCCATAGATAGGAAAGCTCGCCAGCAAAAAATAAGGGAGTTGGAGAAGGAGTCTAGAGAAAAGGATCAGACACAAATATTTATGGATACTCCATATCGCAACGAGCCTCTTCTAATGGATATTCTTAAAGTAGCCCGGCCCGATTCGTTTCTTTGTATAGCTCGAGATATTACGGGCGAAAAGGAGCTTATTAAAACAAAACCCGTTGCCAAATGGAATGCGCGCGAGATAGAGCTCAAAAAAATTCCTACTATCTTTCTCCTATATGCCAACTAGAGAATTGTAAAAAGCTTTCACAGTTCTATACATACTCTTATTTTTGCAGCCTTAAAACATTCTAATATGCCATACCTATTTACCTCAGAATCAGTATCGGAAGGTCACCCAGACAAAGTAGCAGACCAAATCTCCGATGCGCTGATAGACAATTTTCTGGCTTTCGATCCGGACTCAAAGGTAGCTTGCGAAACATTGGTTACCACCGGTCAGGTAGTTTTGGCCGGAGAGGTAAAGTCCAACACCTATCTCGATGTGCAGAGAATTGCCAGAGATGTGATCGAAAAAATAGGTTACACTAAGGCAGAGTATCAATTCGACAGCAAATCTTGCGGTGTACTATCGGCTATTCATGAACAATCCGAAGACATTAACCGTGGGGTAGATAGAGCTTCAAAAGAACTGCAAGGCGCAGGCGATCAGGGCATGATGTTTGGCTACGCAACCAACGAAACGGAAAACTACATGCCTCTTGCTCTGGATTTGTCTCACAAGATACTGCAAGTGCTGGCAGACCTTAGAAGAGAAAACAAAGAAATTACTTACCTGAGACCCGATGCTAAATCGCAGGTTACTATAGAGTACAACGATGACAACACCCCTACTCGCATCGATGCTATTGTGGTGTCTACACAGCACGATGATTTTGACGAGGAGGAAGCTATGCTGGCCAAAATTAAATCGGACATCATCAACATTCTGATCCCACGAGTTAAAGCTCAATTGCCGGAAAGAATTCAGAAGCTGTTCAACGATGATATCAAATACCACATCAACCCTACAGGAAAGTTTGTTATTGGAGGGCCACATGGAGATACAGGTCTAACCGGGCGTAAAATTATTGTAGACACTTATGGCGGTAAGGGGGCTCATGGTGGCGGTGCATTTTCTGGTAAGGACCCCTCTAAAGTAGACCGGTCTGCGGCTTATGCAACGCGACATATTGCCAAAAACCTTGTGGCAGCCGGAGTAGCCGATGAAGTACTTGTTCAGGTGTCCTATGCTATTGGGGTAGTTGAGCCAATGGGCATTTATGTGAACACTTATGGTACTTCTAAAGTCCAAATGAACGATGGCGATATAGCCAGAAAGGTTTCCGAAATTTTCGATATGCGTCCTTACGCCATCGAAACCAGGCTCAATTTAAGAACACCCATGTATTCAGAAACGGCCGCCTATGGCCATATGGGAAGAAAAAACGAAGTAGTGAAGAAAGTATTCATCAATTCTAATAATCAGCCTCAGGAGTTTGAAGTAGAACTATTTACTTGGGAAAAATTAGATTATGTAGATAAGGTGAAAAAGGCATTCGGCCTGTAAAATAAAGAGGCTGTTTCAAAAGCTCTAAAACTCCCCATTCTGAATTCAATCAGAATCTATGAGTTCTATAATGAGCCCTGTGAAGACCCTGCAACCTGCCTTTACATAAGGCAGGCAAGTTCAGGGTAACGCTCATTTAGCTTTTGAGACAGCTTCTTTCATTTTCTGTTATAGTTGGGCGACCTAGTGGGCTAGCATTTTTTCCTTATGCCGCTTTATCTGTCTTCTAAGTGCCTCCGTACAATGATCTGTGGCCGCCTCAAAAGAACCATTGGTTTTTTGGGCAAATAACTGTTCGCCCGGCACATTGAGCTTAATCTCTACAGTTTTGTTTTGTACACCCTCATTATTCAATCGAAGAATTACCTCGGCATCAATAGTCCTCTCATAAAAGGTATCCAGCTTGTCTAGTTTCTTTTGGATAAAATTGATCAACTTGATGTCTGCATCGAAGTGGAGTGATTGAACTTGTACTTTCATGATGATATAATTTTAAGGGTTAAACTTATGCCTTTGGGTGGGCCTGATCGAAAACCGACTTCAGCTTGTCCAAAGAATTATGTGTATAAACTTGAGTTGCTGCCAAACTACTGTGCCCCAACAAATCTTTCACCGCATTCAAATCGGCACCTTTGTTCAACAAATGTGTGGCAAAGGTATGGCGCAACGCATGAGGGCTCTTCTTATCCAATGACTGTACCTGACTAAGATACTTCTTCACTATTCGGTAGACCATCATCGGATATGCCTGCCCTCCATTCTTGTTAACGATCAAAAACGAATCGCTATCGTGAGAAAAGGCATGATTTTTCTCAGTTATATAATTTTTTAACAAACTGTTCAATGAACGGGATATAGGAATTATACGCTCCTTATTTCTTTTACCCAAAACCTTTATGGTAGACTGGCCGGGGTTAAAGTCTGAAACCCTTAGACCTAAAAGTTCTGAGAGCCGAATGCCAGTTCCGTAGAGAAGCTCTAGCAACAGTTGCTCCATTTGGCCCTCCAGTGAATCGTCAAAAACTAACCTATTCAGAAAATCGGAAAACTCCTCCTCATTCGCAAAGCCGGGTAGTTCTTTTTTTACTTTTAACGACTTTATCTTGACAGTCGGATCTTTTGAAATAGTATCTCTCTTGAGCAGATACTTATAAAACGATTTAAGTGAAGCAATCTTTCTGTTTACACTTCGGGGAGAAGTACCGCCATCCATCAAAGACAAAACCCAGGCCCTAATCATTAATTGATTGGCTTCGGTTATGTTTAGAACTTTAAACTTACTCTGGCAGAAAAACTCGAATTGCTTTAAGTCGTTTTGGTAAGACTTAACAGTGTGTTGGCTGTAGCGCTTTTCGTAGGATATGTATCTAAGGAAGGAATCTACCATGCCAGTACTGCGTCATTACACACAGTACTAACATAGCAATTTATAACTACTAAAGAAATGGATTAGTAGTTTTCTTTGGCGTACATTTTTTGCTTGTAGGCCGCTTTGATTTTCTCGTTTCTGCGGGTGACAGAAGGCTTCTCGAAATTCGTTCTAGATCTCAATTCTCTTAGAACTCCGGTTCGCTCAAATTTCTTTTTGAAACGCTTGAGCGCCTTATCGATTGATTCGTTTTCTTTTACGTTGATAATGATCATAATCTAAACACCTCCTCTCAAATGGAGCGCAAAGTTAAAGAAAGGATTTACAGATTCCAAGGAAGGTAGAATGATTTACCGAAGTATCTGCCTAGAAATCACCAGTTTTTGAATTTCAGAGGTGCCTTCACCAATTGTACACAATTTACTGTCTCTATAATACTTCTCTACCGGATAGTCCTTTGTATAGCCATATCCACCAAAAATCTGAACAGCCTCATTGGCAAAAGATACCGCACACTCAGAAGCATAGTACTTGGCCATGGCCGACTCTTTGGTTACCGGCTTGCCATTATTCTTTAAGTGAGCCGCCTGGTAGGTTAGTAGCTTGGCACATTCTAGTTTAGTAGCCATGTCGGCCAATTTGAACGATATGCCCTGAAAATTAAAGATTGGCTGATTAAACTGATGCCTTTCTTGTGAATAGGCCAAAGCAGCTTCAAAGGCTCCCTCAGCGATCCCCAAACTCAGGGCAGCAATGGAAATACGACCTCCGTCCAAAACCTTCATAGCCTGAACAAAGCCCTCTCCTTCTTTACCTAACATGTTTGTTTCAGGTATCCGGCAGTCTTCAAAAATCATCTCAGCCGTTTCAGAGGTTCGCATACCCAGCTTATCCTCCTTCTTACCCGCTTTAAAACCAGGGGTGCCTCTTTCTACCACAAAGGCAGTCATTCCATGCGAATCGCCAACTTCTCCGGTTCTCACAATGACCACAGCCACATCTCCCGACTTGCCATGTGTAATCCAGTTTTTTGTACCGTTAATTACCCACTCGTTGCCATCTTTTCTGGCCGTAGTTTTCATGTTGCCGGCATCTGAACCTGTGTTTGGCTCGGTCAACCCCCAGGCACCAATCCACTCAGCTGTAGCCAGCTTTGGTAGCCAACGTTGCTTTTGCTCTTCATTGCCAAACTGTAAAATGTGTCCGGTACACAAAGAGTTATGCGCAGCCACAGAAAGACCAATTCCCGGGTCAAGCTTAGCCACCTCAGAAACCACTGTAATGTATTCATCATAGGTAAAACCAGAACCACCATAGGCCTGGGGTACCAACACTCCCATTAAGCCCAACTCTCCAAACTTCTTGAAAATATGAACCGGAAACTCTTGCTTATCGTCCCACTCATTGCGAAAAGGGGCTATTTCTCTCTCTCCAAAGTCTTTGATCATATCAGCAATCAGTCGCTGATTCTCGTTCAATTCAAAATCCATTTCCCTTATAGTTTGTCGAAAATTACCAAATTTGAGTTACCAAACAAACGATCGTTAGGTAGAATAGTTTAACGATAATTTGGAGAGCTTTAACTTTGAAAATCAGACATTCAACTAAATTGCACCTGTAATTAAAACATACTCAATTAGCTTCGTGAAAAATCCTATCATGAAAAAAATATTGATCACGGGAGGGGCTGGGTTTATTGGCAGCCATGTAGTTCGGCTCTTCGTGAACAACTATCAAGACTATTATATCTTCAATCTGGATGCGCTCACCTATGCGGGTAATCTGGAAAACCTCAAGGATGTACAAGGGGCGTCTAATTATACCTTCTTAAAAGGTGATATTACAGACGCTGGATTTCTGGACGACTTGTTTGCTACCCATCGTTTCGATGGGGTCATACATCTGGCGGCAGAATCGCACGTAGACCGGTCTATTGCCGACCCCCTGGCTTTCGTTAAAACCAACATTATAGGTACGGTCAACTTGTTGAACGCTGCCAAAAAACACTGGGCAGACAACTTGGAGGGCAAAAGGTTTTATCACATTTCTACTGATGAGGTCTATGGATCGCTGGGTGAAACAGGATTCTTCTTAGAAAGTACTCCTTACGATCCTCAATCGCCCTACTCTGCCTCAAAAGCAGGGTCTGATCATTTTGTAAGGGCTTATGCAAATACCTACAAATTGCCCGTGGTTATTTCCAATTGTTCCAATAACTATGGCCCTAATCAGTTTCCGGAAAAATTGCTACCGCTTTGCATACACAATATCAAAAACAACAAGCCTCTACCCATTTATGGCAAAGGGGATAACATACGAGACTGGCTGTATGTGGTAGACCATGCCAGAGCCATCGATGTGATCTTTCACAGGGGTAGGCTGGGCGAAACTTATAACATTGGTGGGTTTAATGAGTGGAAGAACCTGGACATTGTAGAACTTCTCTGTGACGTAATGGACCGCAAGTTGGGCCGTACCTTGGGGCAGTCCAGAAAGCTTATCACTTTTGTGAAAGACCGGGCCGGCCACGACAAGCGTTATGCCATAGATGCTTCGAAAATTAAAGATGAACTGGGATGGCAGCCCTCGCTGCAGTTTGAAGAGGGTTTGGAGAAAACCGTAGATTGGTACCTGGCCAATGAAGAATGGTTGGATCATGTAACTTCGGGTGCGTACCAAAACTATTACCAAAAACAATATCAGATATGAAGGGAATCATTTTGGCCGGAGGCTCCGGCACCAGACTATATCCACTTACATATACTGTAAGTAAGCAGCTAATGCCGGTTTATGATAAACCCATGATCTATTACCCTTTGTCTATACTCATGTTGGCGGGTATCAGAGAAATACTGATTATTTCAACCCCTCACGACTTGCCTAACTTCATTAAATTGTTAGGCGATGGTAGCCGCATTGGTTGCTCGTTTAGCTATGCGGAACAGCCCAAACCGGAAGGTTTGGCACAGGCTTTTACCATTGGAGAGGAATTCATTGGCAACGACAAAGTAGCCCTTATTCTGGGAGATAATATTTTCTATGGATCGGGTTTGCCAAAATTGCTGAAGGAAAATGCCGATCCGGAGGGAGGCATTGTTTATGCTTACCGCGTAAACGATCCGGAACGTTACGGAGTGGTGGAGTTTGATAAAGACATGAATGCCATTTCCATAGAAGAGAAACCGCAAAACCCAAAGTCCAACTGGGCGGTACCGGGCTTGTACTTCTACGACAATCAGGTGGTTGACATTGCCAAAAACCTAAAACCCAGTGCCAGAGGTGAGCTGGAAATTACCGATGTAAACAAAACCTACCTGAATATGGGGCAGCTCAAGGTGAGCACTATGGACCGTGGAACGGCCTGGCTGGATACCGGAACGATTGATTCGCTGATGCAGGCGGGGCAGTTTGTTCAAATCCTGGAAAAAAGGCAGGGTATCAAAATCTCATGTATCGAAGAAATTGCCTACCGAATGGGTTATATATCTTCAGAAAAACTAGCAGAAATTGCCCGGCCTCTTGAAAAGTCGGGATATGGCGAGTACCTACTCGGTTTACTAAAGCAGTAAACTACTCGTTGTAGAGTACAGTGAGTACCACATGTGCCACAGCACCCAATACGTCTTTTGAAATTACCGAAAGATTGTCTTCCTGTGTGTGGTGATATGGCCCAAAGTCATTGACATTTTTCCGATAATCAATAATGTCAATCATCGGTATGCGCGCATGTTCATTCACAAACTTATGATCGTCAATAATCAGTCCCATGCCCATCTCTTTAACAAACAGGTTGGAGTAACCCAGTTCATGGGCAATATCCCATGTTCGGGATAACACTCGGCCGGCATTCTGCTGCGAAACACCATCGTAGTAAAACGTAGACCCCTGAGCCCCTACCATATCCAGAAGAATACCGTAGTATGCCGTATAGTTTGGATTATGCTTGTTTTTGCTCCAATACTGAGACCCCAAACAATACCAAGACTCTTTACCATAGTCTCTGGGATTGGCCACATCGCTCATGTTTTCGTGTTGCCCCCAATCTTCCCCATCAAATAAAATCATATCAACTCCAACAGCAGGAGGGTTGTCGCCACTCATTATTCGAGCTATTTCCAGTAACACGGCCACACCACTTCCGCCATCATTGGCACCATCTATCTTTATCATATCATTGTTTGGGTCCTTATCGCCAAACGGCCTGGTATCCCAGTGAGCTGCCAACAAGATTCTCTTTTTTGCACTAGGGTTAAACGAGGCGATAATATTCTTAAGCTGAACCTCCGTTCCGTCATAAACCCTGTCTTTGAATGCCTGCACAGTCACTTTACCACCATATCCTTCAAACTTATTTACAAACCAATTGGCTGCTTGCTCATGAGCCTCAGTATTTGGCACTCTGGGGCCAAACTCCACCTGCTGCTCTACAAAAGCATACAGTGAATCCTTGTTGGGTCTGGGAGCCTCTTTTAAGTTCAGGCTTGCTTTTGCTACAGAAATTTTGCTTCCCGTAGAGTCGCAAGAAAAAGTAATAGCGGCCAAAAATGCCAACAGCAGTAAACAGGCTTTTTTCATAACATCTTATTCTTGAGGTAAAAATAAAGGCATTTCTGGTTCTGAACGAATGAAAGAGCTATTTGATATGAAATAAAAAACCTCTATTTTTGCAACACTTAATGGTTACTTTCCAGAGGGGACAGCAAGTCCCCTCTTTCATTATTGACTATGAAAGAACTAACAGACCAAATAAAAACGCTTGCAGAAGGCCATTTGAAAGACGACAGCTACTTCATTGTAGATGTGATTTCCAAAGGTGTTTCGGGCAAAACAAAGATTTTGGTGCTGTTAGATGGAGACCAGGGAGTAACCATAGATGATTGTGCCGAATTGAGCAGAAATTTGGCTGAAGATATTGAACTGGAAGATCTTATAGATGTGACCTATGTACTGGAAGTTTCTTCACCGGGTCTTGACCACCCGCTTGCATCGCTAAGACAGTTCAGGAAAAATGTAGGCCGCAAACTGAGGGTCAGACTGAAGTCAGGAAGCCAGATAGAAGGCAACCTTCAGGTAGTAAACGAAGCCGCCATAGTGTTGGCTGCAGAAAGTAAAGAGAAAAAAAAGAAAGTGGTAGAAGAGAAAGAGATTTCCTTCGCGGATATTGAAAAAGCCAATGTGTTAGTGTCATTTAAGTAAAGAAAATGGACAGTGGAATTTTAATTGAGTCTTTTGCAGATTTTGCAAAGCAGAAAAATGTCGATAGACCTACCATGATCAGAATTCTGGAAGATGTTTTCAGAACAATGATCCGCAAGAAATTCGAAGTAGACGATAATTTCGACATCATCATTAACGCAGACAAAGGAGACCTTGAAATATGGAGGTTTAGAGAAATCGTTGATGACGACTCTGAAGATATTTGGGACTATGATAAGATTAGTCTCACCGAGGCCAGAAAAATTGAGCCTGACTTTGAAATTGGCGAAGAAGTAGCTGAAGAAATCAAGCTGGAAGACTTTGGCCGAAGAGCTGTAATGACCGCTCGTCAGACACTAATTCAACGAATCAAAGACCTGGAGAAGGACATTCTGTACCAGAAATACAAAGACTTGGTTGGCGAAATTATTTCGGCCGAAGTTTATCAAATTCTGGGCAGAGAAGTATTGCTGGTAGATGGTGAAGGTAATGAGCTTTCACTGCCTAAGAACGAGCAAATTTCTAAAGACAGATTCCGTAAAGGAGACAACGTAAGAGCCATTGTAGATCGTGTTGAAATGATCAATGGCAACCCGAAAATTATCCTTTCCAGAACATCTGGTGAGTTCCTCGAAAGACTGTTCGAAAGCGAAGTTCCGGAAGTATACGATGGCCTCATTACCATTAAGAAGGTGGTTCGTGAGCCCGGTGAAAGAGCAAAGGTAGCTGTTGAATCTTACGATGACAGAATAGACCCTGTAGGAGCTTGCGTGGGTATGAAAGGCTCCAGAATTCACTCCATTGTAAGAGAGTTGCAAAACGAGAATATTGATGTGATCAACTTTACCGACAACATGGAGCTCTACATTGCCAGAGCTTTGAGTCCGGCAAAGATATCGAGCATGAAAATACTGGGCGATGAGGGACGTGTATCTGTGTATCTCAAACCAGATCAGGTGTCTTTGGCCATCGGAAAAGGAGGCCAAAACATTAAACTCGCTTCTAAGCTGGTTGGCTTAGAAATAGATGTATTCAGAGAATTGAGCGACTACGAAGAAGAAGATGTTGATCTGGACGAATTTGCCGATGAGATTGACAGCTGGATTATCGATGAGCTCAAAAGAATTGGCCTTGATACTGCCAAAAGTGTTTTAGCCCTTGCTCAAGACGATATTGTAAGAAGAACTGAGCTGGAAGAAGAAACCGTAAAGTATCTATTCGAAATCCTTAATAAGGAGTTCGAGCAATAGTAGAATTTTATAAAACCTTAAAAAGAGGGATATTTGAGTATGTCAGAAGATAAAATGATGAGGCTAAGCCAGGTGGCAAGAAAACTAAACGTGGGTAGAAACACCATCGTAGATTTTCTTTCTGCTAAGGGCTTCGCGGTAGATAGCAGCCCTAACGCCAAGATATCTGGAGAGCAATATGATATGCTGGCCAAGGAGTTTGCTGCATCGGCCCATGAGAAAGAAGAGGCCTCTCATCTAACCATTGGGACGAAACATGTAGAAGACATGGTAATCGACTCCAGTGGTATTACGACAGAACCATTTAAAGAAAAGGAGCCTGCCAAAAAAGAAGAGCCTAAGAAGGCAGAGCCCAAAGCTGAGGAACCTAAAAAACCAGAGGCCAAGCCAGAAGCTGAAAAGCCGGCTGAAGAGGAAAAGCCGAAGGAAAAGGAAGAGCCGAAGGCCGAACCGGTAGCCGAAAAACCGAAGGTTACTGAACAACCCAAGGCAAAGGAGGAAGAGCAAGAGGAAGAAGAGCGAAAACCCGGACTACGGGTGCTAGGCAAAATCGACCTTGATGCCGGTAAGAAAAAGCCCGAACAAAAGGCTCCTGAGAAGAAAGAAGAACCTAAACCTGAGCCAAAGAAAGAGGAGGCTCCCAAGGTAGAAAAAGCTCCTGAAGCCCCTAAGAAGGAAAACGAGCTCATTGAAGCCAAAGCCGATTCACTAAGAGGACTGAAGGTACTGGGTAAAATAGAACTGCCGGTAGACAAGCCCAAGAAGTCGAAAGATGACGACAAACAAAATCAGGGCGAACACCGCGGCAAACGACCAAGAAAGCGAATTCAACAAACTAAAGTTGAGCGTGCTTCTAAAGGCGCCAATGACAACCGAAGAGGAGGCAATCAAAGAGGAGGCAAACGTCAGGCTCCGAAAGAAGAGCTTACCGATAAGGAAATTCAGGAACAAATTAAGGAAACACTTGCTCGTTTGAGCGGAGGTGGAAAAGGTGGAGGAAAAAGCCGCTCCAAGTACCGAAAGGAAAAGAGAAGTGCTGCTGCCGAAGCTGCCGAAGAGCAAATGCTCAAACAGCAAGAAGAAAGCAAAATTCTTAAGGTTACTGAGTTTATCTCAGCCAGCGATCTGGCCAGTTTAATGAACGTATCGGTAAACGATGTGATTTCCACCTGTATGTCTTTGGGAATGTTCGTTTCCATAAACCAGAGACTGGATGCAGAGGCCATAACCATTATTGCCGATGAGTTTGGCTACGATGTTCAGTTTACTTCGGCCGATGATGAAGTAGAAGTACTGGAAGAAGAAGACAGCCCGGAAGATCTGCAAGAAAGAGCACCAATTGTTACCATAATGGGTCACGTAGACCACGGTAAAACTTCATTGCTCGATTACATTAGAGACGCCAACGTAACTGCCGGTGAGGCGGGTGGAATTACCCAGCACATTGGTGCATATGATGTAGAAACCAAAGATGGTAAACGAATAGCATTTTTGGATACACCAGGTCACGAAGCCTTTACGGCCATGCGTGCTCGTGGAGCTAAAATCACTGACGTTGCCATTATTGTAGTGGCTGCAGACGACAACGTTATGCCTCAAACCAAAGAGGCCATAAATCACGCTCAGGTAGCGGAGGTACCTATTGTTATAGCCATTAACAAAGTAGATAAGCCCAACGCAAACCCTGACAAAATCAGAGAAGAACTAGCCAACCTGAATATTCTGGTTGAAGACTGGGGAGGAAAGTACCAATGCCAGGAAGTTTCGGCCAAAACGGGTCAGGGAATTGATGAGCTTCTCGAAAAAGTATTGCTCGAAGCAGAACTTCAGGAGCTAAAAGCCAACCCAAATAAGAATGCCGTAGGAACAGTGATAGAAGCCTCTCTCGATAAAGGTAGAGGATACCTCGCCACCCTTATGGTACAATCAGGCACAATGAAAATTGGCGATGTTGTGCTGGCAGGGTCGCACTATGGCAAAGTAAAGGCCATGTTCGATCACCGTGGCAACCGACTCAAAGAAGTTGGCCCTTCTACCCCGGTTCAAATGCTTGGTTTAGATGGTGCCCCTCAGGCCGGAGACAAGTTCAACGTAATGGACAGTGAGCGAGAAGCTCGCGAAATTGCCAACAAACGTGAGCAGATACTCAGAGAGCAAAGTGTAAGAACCAAAAAGCACATTACACTCGATGAGATTGGAAGACGTTTGGCCGTTGGAAACTTCAAAGAACTCAATGTAATTGTGAAGGGTGATGTGGACGGTTCTGTAGAAGCACTGAGTGATTCCTTGCTTAAGCTCTCTACTGATGAGGTTCAGGTAAACATCATTCACAAGGCCGTTGGTCAAATCTCAGAGTCCGATGTACTGCTGGCCACCGCTTCAGATGCCATTATTCTGGGCTTCCAGGTGAGGCCATCGGGAGGAGCAAGAAAACTCGCTGAAACCGAAGAAATTGAAATCAGACTTTACTCCATCATCTACGATGCCATAAACGAGATCAAAGATGCTATGGAAGGCCTGCTGGAACCAACTGAAAAAGAAGTAATCACGGGTAATATCGAAGTCCGCGAAACCTTCAAAATATCTAAAGTGGGTACTGTGGCAGGATGTTATGTAACCGATGGTTATGTGAAACGAAATAATCAAATCCGACTAATCCGCGATGGTATTGTAGTATATACCGGAGACATCGGCCAACTGAAGCGTTTCAAAGACGATGTAGGTGAAGTAAAAGCCGGTTACGAATGCGGGTTGAGCATTAAAAACTTCAACGATATCAAAGTAGGAGATATAATTGAAGGCTTTGAAATTCAGGAAGTAAAAAGAACGCTCTAATTATAAATTAGGAGTTTCTACAACTGTCTCAAAAGCAAATTGGAGCTTTGAACAATCGTCAAAGACCGGTGCTTTTGAGGCAGTTTTTTTTACTACTTCACCGCAGACCAGCTCAGAGAATCAATGAGATTGTGTATGGAGGCCTCAATAGCCTTAAGCCGTTCCGGTGCACCATCATAATCGATCACCGTTTTCTTCTTGCCCCCATTGTAAAAGCTTACAGTAGTGGTTGGCAAATCCTTTCGACTGGATGTGTATTGGCTCTCCAATTCCATAAAGCGGTTTTCTACAAACAAACTTAGCAGCTCATCCAACCGTGCCTCAGGCAGCCGAGCCTCAAAGCTTCCTTCAAGAGGAAGAAACTTCCGGGCATTTAGTATCACCTTTCCTGAACTGAAAATTGAAATATCATAATCAGGGCAAGCACCCATGCAAGCTGTTTTCTTCATGAAAACAACAGGCAGTTCGCTTCCGCTATTTTCGGCCGATTTGCACCCAAATAAAATGAGCATTAAAAAAACAAAGTGCTTTTTCATAGAGAACCAGTTATAGTATTAACTTAATACAATGTATGTAGTTTATCAGTTTAAACGTCAAATTTTGAATCAGTTTCATACAGAGTGTACCGAATGATTCAATAGGCGTTTTTCTTAATAGCACTCAAGAAAGTTAATTGAACATTTGCCATGAGAAAAATATTTGTTCTGCTACTAAGTTTAGGGATACCTCAACTCAGCCTTGCCCAGCAAGCCGAAAGGCTAGATGTACAGATACCCGTTATTTGTTACGCTTCAGATGAGAGCCCCGGAACACGCATTTTTCATAACCCGGCTCACTATGCTCGCTTGCGCAATGCCCTGAACCATGGCAACAGCACCCGTCAAAGGGCCGATATTCGGGTAGAATACAACGGATTCAGTGAAGAAGCCAAAGCGGCTTTTCAGGCTGCCGTAGACATTTGGGCAGGGCTAATCTCCTCCCCGGTCCCTATTCGAATTAATGCCACCTGGCAGAGCCTCGATGAAGGTGTACTGGGATCGGCCATCTGGAATACCGCCTTTCGCAATTTCGATGGTGCCAAGCAACTAAACACCTGGTACCCGGTGGCACTGGCCGAAAAAATGGCCCGCCAAGAGCTCAACAGCCCCAACGAGCCCGACATTGTTGCCAATTTTAACAGTCGCGCACCCTGGTATCTCGGCACCGATGGAAACCCCGCTCCCAATCAGTTCGATCTGGTCACTGTAGTACTGCATGAGATTGGTCATGGTCTTGGTTTTGTAGATAGCTTCAATTACTCCGAAGACTCCGATCTGGGCACGTACGGAATTCAGGAATTCCCTTTTATTTTCGACTTGAGTGTGGAAAACAGTGCCCGAGAGTCGCTCGTAGAAATGGGCAACAACACGGTGGCCTTAGGCAATGCACTCTCCAGCAATGCCGTGTATTTTAACTCGCCCACTTCTGAAGCCAGTACAGGTACAAGACCAAGGCTATATGCACCAAACCCCTACGATGCCGGATCGAGCATAGCACACCTTAATGAAAACACCTATGCCTCGGGAAATGCCAATTCACTAATGACTCCTCAAATTGGATTCAACGAGGTGATGCACGACCCGGGCCCCGTAACACTGGATATGTTTGGAGACATGGGCTGGGAACTCACTTATATAGACAGCATTGATAGGCCAAATACAGAAGACATTACCTCAGATACCTACACCATTACAGCCAAAGTTTTCAGCGATATCGGATTCAACCCCAATGAGGTTCGCCTGTTTTACTCAACGGATGGCTTTGTAGCCAACAGCAGTGAGGTTCAAATGACGAGTACCAACAACGCCAATGAATTTAGTGCGCAAATACAGTCGGCTAAAACAGAAGGCCAGGTGTACACTTACTATATCACCGCGGTTGACGATAAAGGCCGACAGTTTTCGAGACCCAGTGTGCTGGTTCCTGAACGATACCTTAGGTTTCAGTCGGGAAATGATAGTGAAGCCCCCATAGTGTCGCACACTCCTCCCAATTTTATCCGAACCACCGATCAGGGGGTTACCCTGGAAACTACGGTAACCGACTTTTTACCGGTAGACGTAACCCTGGAGTACGCAGTAAATGGTGGGACTTTGCAAAGCGCAATATTCAGGCTGGCTAACCAAAATCAGAATTTATATCGTCTTTTCTTAGACCTCTCTTCACTTAACCTTGCCGATGGAGATTATATTGAATACCGAATAAAAGCTACTGACCAGGCCGCTGCGCGCAATGAAACTGTTTTTCCGGCAACAGGTTTTACCAAAGTAAATGTAGTAGCCACTGCAGAGCCCCGGCACTTCTATTTCAACGACTTTAACAACATCTCGGAAGCGGCCGAAGACTTTTTTACCAGCGCCAACTTCTCTATTCGTGAAGAAGCCACATTTGAAAACGGAGCCATTCATTCAGATCACCCCTATGCCGATGGCACCGGAAGCAACAACGAAAGCAATTACACCTTTGAGCTAAAAATACCCATTATTGTTAACGAACAGAATGCTAAAATGAGCTTCGATGAAGTAGTACTGGTGGAACCCGGGGAAGCCAATTCGGAGTTTGGCGACAACGGATTTTACGACTATGTAATAGTGGAAGCTTCTAAAAATGGAGGAGAAACCTGGCTACCCCTGCTTGATGGCTATGATAGCCGGGTGCGCTCCAACTGGTTTTCCCGTTACCAAAGTAGTTTAGTAGACAACAATTCTACCGCTGTTGGCGAGTCTTCCATATACGCCAAACGAGAAATTGACTTATTAGCCAGTGGCGATTTTGAGGGTGGAGACGAGCTTCTCATTCGTTTCAGGCTGTTTGCCGATGAAGCCGCTCACGGCTGGGGTTGGGCCATAGACAACCTGAACATTCAAATGGATGTGGTACCACCAACTCTGAGGCATCAGCACTTCAACTACGCATCAGAAAGTAACAGTCTTAGTTTCGATGCCCTGGTAACTGACAATGTGGAGGTAGATAGTGTTGCCTTGTATAGCGAAGTGAACGGACAGCCACAACCAATCATTCAGATGACTCATCTGGGGAGCAATCTCTACCGGGCATTGGTAGATATTACCGCCTTAAATGAAGGTGATGTAATTGAATATAGAATTGCAGCTTTTGATAGCCGCTCTCCTATAAAAAATGCTTCATTCCTGCCCGGGCCGAACGAGTTCTTCTCAATACCCCTTATTAACTTTGGTAACCCCGTTACAACTTATTCCAATAATTTTAATGAGGCCTCTGAAGATTTTGTAGGCAATTTCTTTGGTATAGAAACGCCCAGTGGGTTCAGCAACGGAGCCATTCATAGTCGGCATCCCTACCCTTCCAATTTCGGATTGTCCGGCAGTACTACTTTTACATATACGCTCAAAAAACCAATTACAGTGAGCGCAACTATGCCATATATAGCCTATGACGAAATTGCCTTGGTAGACCCTGTGGCCGATTACGCGGCTTTGGAAGTTTCTAAAGATGGAGGACAAACATGGCTGGAACTCAGGCGATCTACAGCCAATACAGAGTCTTCGGTTTGGGGCAATGCATTTGCGGCCAGCACTCCTCCTGAGCCATCAATGTTTAGAACCCGGTTAGTAAAGCTTACAGACAATGCCCAGATAAATGCGGGTGACGAAATACTACTAAGGTTTAGGTTGGAAAGGCGCGGCACCAGAGAAGGCTGGGGTTGGGCCATTGACAATTTACAAGTTCAAAACGACCAGATTACAGCCATTGACAATACTGCATTTAATTTGGGCACCGAAATATTTCCTAACCCGGTAACCGGAGACCTGCTTTACATAAAGAGCATGGAAAGTAGTGGTTCGATTGATATTAGCCTTAAAACCATGAATGGCCTTGAAAAGCTGAGTGCCAAAGGTGTTGAACTAGATGATTCACGGCAAACGGCCATAGACATTTCAGGCTTGCCTTCGGGTCTTTACATTCTAAGGGTGGTACAGGGCAGAAGCTCCAAAGTATTTAAAGTGTTGAAACTGGAATAATCTGCTTTGGAAAGAATAACTTGAGCCCCGATTGTTTACCTGATTAGGGCTCAATGTTCGTTTTCTACTTTTTGGGTTGGCTCACAGCTATTGTATTCATTATGGGTATGATTAAACCGTGGTGGGTTCTTTGGTGGCTTGCCACTAAAAACCGCTACAAAGTTCTAGCCTACTACGGAACCCTATTGCTTGCCTTATGGCTACTTTACTTTTTCACACAATAACACTCTTTTGCCCTCCACATCTGTTAGAGCAAAAATGTAATGATTACCTCCGTCTTTAAGCCCCGTTTTTTTCCTGATGTCTTTGACAGAAAGAGGATAATTGCGAACAGAGATATTGGCTTTATACTCAGGCAAGCACTTCTTCAGTTGCTTCTTGTTCAGCGATATCTCTTCCTTTACCCTGAACACACGACCGGGAAAGTTTTTCACCTCACTGTGGTGAGTATAGAGGTGGGTATTGGCATGAAGTTTAAGAAGGCCAAACTGCTGTGCACATGACTTAAAAGCTCCGGCCTTGAGAATGCTGGCATTTGGCTCATACAAAAACTGCCCAATGCTGCCCAATGCAACATCAGTCTGTTCTTCATCTTCATAGGTAAACTCAAGGACTTCATTCTCATGCAAACCTGACCCAAGGTTTATGGCCTTTATGTTTACCCGATCTCCCCCATTTTTATGCATTAGAAACAGTAGTTCCTTTACCTCGTTGTGAACAGCTACTACATGCACTTCTTTTACACAACCTAAATCGTTGACAGCCTTTTTAATGTCCAACATGGGAGAAACCTTTAAAAGCAATTGCTCACAACGGTTCATCAACTGCGGAAGCATTTCGACTACATTAGGACTGTAGTGCTCTAAAAAAACTACTTTTTGATCGTTTCCATCTCTTCGGGCGGGATCGAGATAAATGAGGTCCTGACTTTCTAGTTCATCAATGGCTTTTTCGGCCTGCTGCTGAAGGGTCACAATATGACTTCCTAAAACCCTGAAGTTATGCCTGACCAGCTCATGTAAATAGGCATTGCTTTCTACATGCACGGCATATTCAAAGTGCTGAGATATAAAGTAAGTATCTACACCAAACCCACCGGTCAGATCGGCCATACGCGTTCCCCTAACCAGCGAGGCCTTGTAACGGGCCGTTCTCTCTGAGGAACACTGCTCCATAGAAATGGCCGGAGGAAACAAAATACCCTCTTGAGCATACCAAGAGGGTACTTTATATTTAGCTTTTTGTCGTGAGGCTATTTGCTCCACCAAATCGCGCATGGCGATGTTGGGGAATGGGCTTTTTTTGAGCGATAACGATACCGGGTCTTCCGACAAATGCTCTTGAATAAAAGCCTGTACCTCCGCTAAAGCCAGCTGCTCTATCAAGCTATCTTGAGTTGTTTCTGAAGGTATTCTACAATCTGTACGGCATTGGTTGCCGCTCCCTTTCTAAGATTATCGGCCACAATCCAAAGGTTGAGCGTATTAGGTTGACTCTCATCTCTTCTAAGTCGGCCAACGAACACCTCATCTTTTTTATGAGCCGTAAGCGGCATGGGGTATACGTTGTGCTTAGGATCATCTTGCAAAACCACCCCTTCGGCACTATTCAATAAAGCTTTAACCTCTTCCATGTCAAAGTCTTCCTTAAACTCAACGTTCACCGACTCAGAGTGTCCTCCAACAGTGGGTATTCTCACCGTAGTAGATGTTATACCAATGGAGTAGTCATTAAAAATCTTGCGGGTTTCGTTCACCATCTTCATCTCCTCTTTGGTGTATCCATTGTCCAGAAATACATCAATATGAGGCAATGCATTCATGTCGATCTTATGAGCATAGCACATGGGCCCATCAATACCCTGCCGTTCGTTCATCATCTGATCTACAGCCGCTTTACCGGAGCCTGTAACCGACTGGTAAGTAGAAACAACAATACGCTTAAGGCCATAGCGCTTTCTCAGGGGTTCCAGTGCCACCACCATTTGAATGGTAGAACAATTGGGGTTGGCAATAATTTTATCTTCTGCTGTAAGCGTTGAGGCATTAATTTCCGGTACAATCAGCTTATGATCGGGGCTCATTCTCCAGGCCGAGGAGTTATCTACCACGGTTGTTCCGACAGCAGCAAACTTAGGAGCCCACTCCAAGGAGGTACTGCCTCCTGCAGAAAATATGGCAAAATCCGGAGCCTGAGCCACCGCATCTTCCATAGTGATTACAGTGTATTCCTTACCCTTAAAGGTTTTCTTTGTTCCGGCCGAACGGGCAGAAGCCACTAATAGCAGCTCATCAAATTGAACATTTCTTTCTTCTAGAACCTCCAGGATTTCCCCTCCCACAAGTCCGGTCGCACCTACAACTGCAATCTTCATAAAATCAATTCATTAACTATTTAGACTTAAAGTCGAAAAACGCGTCAAATTTACTACTTTAGTGTACCTGAGCACAAAAAATGAGAAATTGTTTTCTCCTTACTTTTCTACTCTGCACACAGTATGCTATTGGGCAGATAGGCAGTTTTCCCTATTCACAGGGATTCGAGAATGCATTTACCACCGGCAACAACGTAGAATTCATTACTGACTGGACAGGTAATGAGGTGTCTACCTCCAGCCGTATCTTTCAGGGAAGTGATGCACGAAGCGGCAGTTCCTCCCTACACATTATTCCAACATCTACTTTTAGTGGAGAAGTATTAATTACTCTCGACCTTACCGGAATTAGCAATCCGAAAGTCACTTTTTATGCCTATTCCAAACAAAATGGAGCCAGTTCAACACGACCGGTATTGCTTTCTTTTTCCACCTCTATTGATGGTGGAAACAACTACTTGGACAACACCAGTATAGGTGATGAGAACACCTTTCCTAACAATAACCTAACCAGCTACACTGCCTATGAATATGAACTACCTACGGCAGCAAACGGTGAAAACAATGTAATTGTACGCATAACGGCTAGCAGAGGAGACGGAAGCGGATCGGCTGCCGAACTCGTAATGGACGACTTTACCATTGAGGAGCAAGTGCTCCCTTTGGCCATTAGCAATACTACGGCCATTGACGCCAATACGGTGGAGGTAACTTTTAACCAGCCGGTGGAGCAGGTCACTGCCGAAACTGTCGGAAACTACGCCATAGACAATGGCGTGTCGGTAACCACAGCTTCCAGAAGTTCTTCCCAAGTGGTAAGGCTTACTACCTCCGGCATGGTAAATAACAATTATACCCTTACCGTGAACGGTGTGGAAGATGAAGCAACTAACACGGCTGCCAATAACCTGCAGAGTAGCTTTAGTTATGTGGTCCCGCTGGCTATTGAGAGTATTAGCGTGGTAGATAAAAACACACTGCTGGTAGACTTTAATCTGAATGTAGAACAAACCACAGCAGAAACCCTTAGTAATTACGGTCTGGACAATGCCATGGGCAACCCAAGCTCCGCGGTAAGGAATAGTGTTTCTAATGATCTGGTAACCCTCACTTTTAGTACCGACCTGGCCGATGCCAGTTACACCCTAACCGTTGACAATGTCACAGATGAGTCTACACTAGCTACAGCCAGTAACCTTACCGGCACATTCAGCTATCTCAACTTGGCTGTGGAATCGGTTACGGTCAACTCTTCTACTAGCATTACCATAGATTTCAATCAAAACTTGAACACTCTTTCGGCCGAGAACACCACCAACTATAGCGTTAATTTTGGAAGAGGGAATCCAACCAGCGTAGTACAAAGCATTACAGACGCCTCGATAGTTACCTTAACCGTATCTCCGGGCTTGGTGAATAATACCTATGAGATTACAATAAACAATGTGGCCAATGCAGCCGGCAACTCGGTGGCGACCAACCTTACGGCCAATGCTTCTTTTCAAACCCCCACTTCTACCAGGCAAATAGTAATTAATGAAATATATGCCGATCCCTCGGGAGCCAATGCCCCAAGTCCGGTGGTCCTACCCTCTGGTTCGTCAGAAGAGTTTGTCGAATTGTTCAATACAAGCAGCGAGGCCATAGACCTGACCGGCTTTGAGCTTTCGGGAGGCACCATTGGTAACCATGTGCTAAATGGAGGTGACTATGTAATACTTACCTCTTCCAGCAATGTGGCCAGTTTTCAACCATTTGGCAACGTGGTGGCTGTTTCTTCATGGAATGCCCTCACCAACACTGGCGAAGCTCTTGTGCTACGGGACAACCTGGGCAACCTAGTCGATAGCCTGACCTATGACCTGACCTGGTATAGAGACAACAACAAAGCCGATGGTGGCTGGAGCTTGGAGCAAATAAATCCGGAAAGACCCTGTAGCGATGTAGAAAATTGGAACTCTTCCATAAGTGCGCAAGGAGGCACGCCAGGTACGATAAACTCAGTATTCGATAACACTCCTGATAACAGCGCTCCGGGTATAGTCAATGTGTTGGCTAACTCCAATCAAGAAATTGTGGTGTTGTTCGATGAGTTTATCGATCCGGCTTCCGTGAGTGGAGCAACGTTCGGGCTCAACCATGGAGCGGCCGTTTCTTCGGCCACACAAAACCTTCCGTACGGACGCAGCATTACCCTGAGCCTTAGTCCCGCGATGAACTCCGGCAATATTTTTACCCTTACAGTAAATGGGCTCACCGATTGCGCAGGAAACGCAGTGGTCAATGGCACTTTCGACTTTCTGTTCGACAATGAAGCACCTGTATTGAGCCGATTGGTCTATAAAACTCCTCAGCAAATAGACCTGATTTTCGATGAGCAACTCAATGAAAGCATTGCCGAAACCGAAACTAACTTTAGCATTAACCAGGGAATAGGCAACCCTTCGCAGGCTACTTTAAATAACACACAGCGCAACAGGGTTAGCCTAACCTTTGGCACTACCCTTACAGAAGGAGACTCTTACACCCTCTCCTATCAAAACCTGGCCGATACCTTAGGCAATACAATTACAAACAGCAACGAAGTGTTCGGCTTTGTGAACCAAATTGACACAGTGATAGTGGTGAGCAGCCAGCTTCTAGATGTGTATTTCGAGGCCGATCTGAATGAGCCGGCTGCGGAAACAGTAGGCAACTACCTGGTGAACAGAAGTATAGGAAACCCTATTAGCGCGGCTCTAGACAACAGCAACCCCAGGTTGGTGCATTTGGTTTTTGACAGCTCATTTCCCGAGAATACAACTACGGAAATATCTTTCGAGAACATACAAAACTCTGGTCTGGCCTACCTTCAGCTTTTCAATACTCCTTTTGTATATGACACAGACGACCCCGATATCGATTCGGTAGTGGTTGTAGACCAGAATACCTTACAGGTCTATTTTGATGAAATATTGGATGAAACCAGCGCTGAAACCATTAACAACTACTCCGCAAACAATGGCATTGGCACCCCTGCTCAGGCTATACTTCAACCGGGGGGCACTTCGGTGGTTTTAAATTTTGCAGTGGATTTTGAGCAGGAAGTCAAAAACGTACTTACCCTAACTGCTATAGAAGATTTAGCAGGAAACGCCATTTCAACCAACCGAAACTTTGATTTTACTTTCGACCGGTTGCCACCAAGACTTGTGGGGGTTGAACTGCTCTCTCCCGTGGTTTTGGCGGTTGAATTCTCAGAAGAGGTAGTCAAAGCGGTGGCAGAAAATGTGAACAATTACTCGGTCAATAATGGTATAGGAAACCCCATTCAGGCGGTTAGAACCGAAAAAAACACAAGTATTGTTGAACTAACCTTCAGCAACCTGGGCAACAATGCCAGCAACACGCTAACCATTTCCAATATCTCCGACCTGTTTAACAACGATCTGCCGACCAACCTTACGGCAAGTTTTTCTACTTTGCTACCCGAATTTGGTCGCTTTATTGTATTGAGCGACACAAGTATTCAAATTCAGTTCACAAAACCTCTTACAAAGGCAAGTGCCGAAAGAATCAGCAACTATGGATTCGATAGAGGTCTTGGCCCCTTTAGCCTGGTTCAAAGTAGCACAGATGCCTCCATTGTTACTCTCTATTTAACCACAAGGCTTGAAGAAAACCTCAACTACCGCTTAGTTATTAACAACCTTCAAGACCTTGACGGAAACACAGTGCCGCCAACCACTTTCGATTTTACATACAATGATCTTATTACACAGGTGAGCCTCATTAACGCCAACACTTTGGAGGTGCTCTTTGAAGTGGATGTGGATGAAACCCTTGCCGAAACCAGCACCAATTACTCCCTCAACAAAGGAATTAGCAACCCCTTGACTGCCGTTAGGAGTTCGACCAACAGCAAGCGGGTTACCTTGTTTTTCGATAAGGCCCTGACCGAATCGGCTACCTACCAACTTACCATACAACGCATAAGAGACATATACGGAGACGTGGTTCCGGCCAGCAGAACCACCCTGCTCTACGATGTAACTCCCCCGGCCATTAGCGCTGTAAACTCTACCTACAACAACGAAATAGATGTAATATTCAACGAACCACTCGACAGGGCAACAGCCACCAGCCTCAACCATTACTCCTTGAACAACGGGGTAGGGCAACCGGTAAGCATTCGTCTTTCAACCGATGCTACCACCGTAACACTCCGTTTTGCCAATAGCCTCGTAGACGGTTTGAACTATACACTCACCGTAGACCGGGTAGAAGACCTGCAAGGCAAAGCCATTGCTGCCTCTACCTTCGACTTTACCTTTAGTTCCCCAATATCTCCGGCCTTCAGAGACCTGGTGATTAATGAAATCTATTTCGACACACATTTTACTTCGGGCATACCCAATTACGAGTTTATTGAGCTTTATAATAGAGGTACCGAAGCCATAGAGTTGAGAGACTTTGCCATAACCGATAAGCGAGATACGGCCTACCTGACCAGTTATGTACTTCAGCCCAATGCTTACCTTACAGTTTCTACTCAGGCCGGTAAAGTAAGCCTGCAAAACTTTGGTCCGGCCATGGGAGTAAATCGCTTTCCTTCACTTTCCAATACAGGGGAGACCATTGTTTTTCTGGACAGAGACAAGAATGTTGTCGACTCACTGAGCTACACAAAGGCCTTTTACAATGACAACACCAAATCATCTGGAGGATACACCGTAGAGCTCATTAACCCCAACAAACCCTGCTTTGACCAAACCAACTATGCGGCATCGGTTCACCCAAACAAAGGCACTCCCGGAGTCCAAAATTCGGTGTACGACACCACACCCGATACTACGCCACCCTTATTGCAAAGTGTCTCTGTAGTTTCAGGCACCCAACTGCGCCTTACATTCAATGAATCAATGAATTTGGCCTCGCTTATACCGGCCAACTTCACGTTGGAAGATGGCATAACCGTAAGCACCATAACACTCGAAAACACTTTTGGAAGTCAGATACTGCTCAACCTAAGTGCTCCTTTCCAAACCGGAATATCGCGTACCATCACACTCAACAATATTCAGGACTGTACAGGAAACACTCTTTCCACACAAGGTACCTTCCTCAAAGGATCTACACCGGAGGCTAACGAGCTTTTGGTAACGGAAATAATGGCTACACCTGCCCCCAGCAACGGGCTTCCGGTAAGGGAATACTTTGAAATTTATAACAACAGTAGTGAGGTGATGGATTTGGGTCAGGTAATTTTTAAAGATGACAACGGCACCTACCGTCTAAGCAGTTTTAATCTGCAACCTGCCGAATACATTATTATAACCAGCAACTCCGGGGCTACCGACTTAGCCGTTTATGGACACGTCTTGGGAGTTAACTCCTTTCCTACCCTTACTGAAAAAGATCGCATACGGCTGGAAAACATCCATAACGAATTAATCTTTGAAGTTGAATACGACAAAACCTATTACCAAAACGACAGTAAAGACGATGGTGGGTTTAGTATAGAAATGATTAATCTGGCACCGGCCTGTTTCGATAAAGCCAATTGGATAGTGACCAACTCTTCTGTTGGGGGCACTCCTGGAGCTCAAAACTCAGTATATGACAATTCACCTGATACCACGGCTCCAACCATTACGCAGTTCACAGTGGTTTCCTCAACTACTTTCGATATTCAGTTTAGCGAATCTATGAATGTGGCCACACTGGTTCCTGCCAACTTCACCTTTTCAGGAGGGCTCAGTTTAAGCAGCATTACTCAAACCGAAAAGTTCGGCCGAAAAATTAGGCTTACTCTTTCTACTGCCTTTGCCACCGGAACACCATATACACTTTCTGTTAATAACCTGAGCGATTGTGCTGGCAATACACTGCCACAGCAAATCCTTCAGTTCAGCCGGGGTGCCACTCCTTCACCAGGCCAACTCATTATTACCGAAATAATGGCCAACCCCACTCCAGCTCAAGGCCTTCCGGAGGTAGAGTATCTTGAAATACTCAATGTTTCGAACCAAATACTATCACTAACCGGAGTAATATTAGCCGATGCTACCAACTCAACCCTGTTGGGTAACATGAATATAAGCCCGGGAGAATACGTTCTACTGGCTCCATCTTCAACTGCCAGTCAACTCAATGGTTACGGAAAAGTTTTGCCAGTAACCAATTGGCCCAACCTCAATAATTCTGCCGACCGCCCGACTCTATATACGCCAAGCGGGGTAGAAATACACCAGGTAAACTACAATTCCAGCTGGTACAGAAGCAGCACCAAGGCCAATGGCGGATATTCTTTAGAAATGATAGACCCTGACTTTCCATGCCTTGAGGGAGCAAACTGGATAGCCTCAGACAACCCAAACGGAGGAACACCGGGAGCCTTAAACTCTGTAGATGGCGACAACCCCGACCTTACTGGCCCTAGTTTGTTGCAGGCCGTGGCTGTTACCAAAAGCGTAGTGCAATTAACCTTTAGTGAAAAGTTAGAATCATCCACCGTGGCCCTGGACCGCTTTAGTGCCGACAATAGTTTATCGTTTATCTCCGCGCAACTGGATGAAACTAAAAGAATTGTGACCCTGGTTACGGCCACAGATTTGGCTGATAATAGCCTTTACACCATTACGGCAGACAACATTACAGACTGCACGGGCAACCTTATACAAGCCAATGGCAAATCCGCCACGCTCATTATTCCGGCCAAAGCCGAACCACTAGACATAATAGTGAATGAGGTACTCTTTAATCCGGTAACCGGTGGTCATCGTTTTGTGGAATTCTATAATCGGTCTAACAAATACATTAACCTAAGAGGCTGGAAGATTGCCGGCCTTACGAACACCCGGGTAATTACAGACAAAGACCTGTTTATCCATCCGGGGTCCTACTTTGTGGTAACCTCAAACGGAGCAAACATTAAGAGCCAGTACCCCTCAGCCGATGAGTCTACCTTTATTGAAATTAGCTCAATGCCCAGCTTACCAACCAACGAGGGTACCGTGTTTATATACAATTTAAACAACCTGCAAATTGACCATTTCGCCTACAGTGAAGATTATCATTCTCCCTTGTTGGATGATGTGGATGGTGTATCGCTGGAAAGAATTCTGTTTTCGGGTGGTTCCAACGACAAAAACAATTGGTTCTCGGCCTCCTCGACAGAAAATTACGCTACACCCGGTTATGAAAATTCGCAGGCGCGCACCCCTCAAAACCAGATAGGGGCCGTGAGGGTAGATCCACCAACCTTTGCCCCCGATGTAGCCGGAGCCAAAAACTTCACCACGCTCAACTACGCCTTCGACACGCCCGGCAACACCCTGAACATTAGAATTATCGATGCCGAAGGACGCATAGTAAAAAGACTAACTCAAAACACTATTGTGGGCAAGGAAGGATTCTTTACCTGGGATGGCACTACCGAAGACGGAGGCAAGGCCAGAGTGGGATACTACATGGTGCTCATGGAAGTGATCTCAGCAGAGGGAAAAATCAGTTACATAAGAGACAAGGTAGCTATAGGTTCAAGACTTTAGTATAGCACAATTGACAAACTAACAATTGTTAGCCTAATGTTATGGATATTATAACAATGTTACCTATCTTTCTGTTAACCAACTAAATGAGACCACCAAAGAATCAACTAAATGAATTGCTTAATCAATGAGACTATCGATCGCTATATGCGAAAAGGTCGTAGAATGGACGTAATTGCCCGATACATACGGCTAAAGTACAAAGTAACCATCGAGAACTCCGCGTTATCCAAACGTTTAGATCTCATCAACTTAAATTACTAAAACTTAAAGGCTCATCACGAGCCTTTACTTTTGAAAAGTAATTTGGCCGAACCCGCCCATCACAGAATTAACACCCCAAAAAAGAGCAGTTCACCACACGAAAACTCAATTTTAGCTGTTTTTAAAAAACATATTTATTCTTTGTAAATGAGTTGGGTCAACTTATTTTAGCGCAAATTTTTTTCGACACTAATTCAATAACAATATGAGCCAGACGGAGAAAACAAGGTACTCAGAAAGTGAGCTAAAGGAATTTGAGGCGCTCATTCTTGATAAAATAGAAAAGGCCAAAAATGAACTGGCCGAATTGAAGAAAAGTCTTACCAAAAGTGGTGACACCGGTGAAGACATAACCAATAACTCTACAAAAGTATTGGAAGACGGTGCAGACACGCTGGAAAAAGAAAACCTTAACCAGTTGGCGGCACGTCAGCAAAAGTTCATTAACAACCTGGAAAATGCTCTTATCCGCATTAAGAACGGAACCTACGGTATATGTGTAGATACCGGCAAGCTAATTTCCAAAGAGCGTCTTAAGGCCGTTCCGCATACCATGCACTCCATTGAAGCCAAATTGGCTCAGCGCAGCTAGTGGACTTTTTGGCCAACCATATTGAAGCGCTCATTTTCTGTGCTCCCAAACCCATTAAGGCAGAAGACATACAGGCATGCCTAAGCGAAATGTTTGAGGCCGATGTTCCCATGGAAGATATCGATAAAACCATATCTTCCATACAGGAAAAGTACGCAGCCGATGCATATGCCTTTGAGGTAATTAAGAGCGGGGGAGGCTATCAGTTTCTTACCAAGCCGGCCTATCAGGCGAGCATTGGCATATTACTAAAGCAGCAGTCTAAAAGAAGACTCTCGGCCTCTGCTCTGGAAACCCTATCCATAATTGCCTATAAACAGCCCGTCACTAAATCGGAAATAGAACAGATAAGGGGAGTTAACTGCGACTATACCGTACAAAAACTGCTAGAAAAAGAGCTCATCGAAATCAAAGGCAAGGCCGAAAGCATAGGTCGACCAATGCTCTACGGTACCTCCGAGAAATTTATGGACTACTTTGGCATTAACGACCTGAAAGAACTACCCACCCCCAAAGATTTTGCCCAGAACGACAACGAAATAGGCAGCCCCGAAAAAGAAGAAGAGCCCAGCATAGAAGAAGATTAACTACCTTTGCCCAAAACTACAGTAATGATACTGCACAAGAATTATGGGCAAAAAACCATTCAGACCAAAAGGCCACTCCGGCCTCAAACACAAAGCCTCAAGTAAACAAGCTGCTCCGGAAAAGAACGTGATGGAAGCTTTTCCTATGCGGCTCAATAAATACATTGCCAACTCCGGGCTATGCTCCAGAAGAGAAGCCGATAAACTCATTGAGCAAGGAGAAATTACCGTAAATGGCAAAGCGATCACCGAAATGGGTTTTCAGGTGCAAAAAAATGATGTAGTGCGGCACGCAGGCAAGGTGCTAAAACCCGAGAAGCCCGTATACGTGCTTCTGAATAAACCCAAAGGCTATATTACTACAACCTCCGACCCGGAAGGCAGAAAAACCGTAATGGAGTTGGTAAAGAATGCCTGTACGGAGCAAATATTTCCTGTAGGAAGGCTAGACCGAACCACTACGGGCCTGCTTCTTTTTACCAACGATGGAGACTTGGCCAAGAAACTCACCCACCCCTCCGGTAATATCAGAAAAATATACCAGGTAACCTTAGACAAGCCCCTTACTAAAAACGACTTCATTGCTATTGTTGAAGGCTTTGAGTTAGAAGATGGCCCTGTGCGGGTTGACGACCTGGCCATATTAGACGCTACCAAAACGGTAATAGGCATTGAGATTCATATGGGCCGAAACCGAATTGTGAGAAGAATCTTCGAACACTTTGGCTATCGGGTAGAAAAACTCGATCGAACCGTTTTTGCGAGCCTCACTAAAAAAGACCTCCCCCGTGGGAAATGGAGGTTTTTGAGTGAAAAAGAATTGCGCTCGCTTAAATAAAAAATAGTATGCATGCATACTATTTTTTCGTGGTTTGTTATATTCGCAAAGATGTGCAAACGATTTCTATACCCATCAATAAAAAAAGCCTCACGAGGAGGCTTCTGGGTTGTGGTGCTGAGTGGATTCGAACCACCGACTCACGGATTTTCAGTCCGATGCTCTACCAACTGAGCTACAGCACCTGAATTGGAGGCACAAAAGTATACAAAAAGTTAAAGCGTGCAAAACATTTTCAATAAATTCAAAATTCAAACAGAATCGCCAACAAAGCCCATTTAAAACATGGAATACTTGCCACAAATTGCCTTTGTAGTAGTCATTGCGGTGGCTACCTACCTCCTCTACAAACGAATTACACAAATTCGTAAAAACATATTATTGGGTCGCAAAGAGAGTAGAACCGATCAGCGGCCGAAACGCTGGAAGACCATGTGGCTGGTAGCTTTTGGGCAAAAGAAGATGTTTAAAAGAATTGTCCCTGCCTTTTTACACCTGCTCATATATGTCGGCTTTCTGGTCATCAACCTGGAGGTGCTAGAGTTTGTAATAGACGGCCTGGCCGGAACTCACCGAATTTTTGCTCCGCTTTTGGGCGATTTCTACACGGTGCTTATCAACATCTTCGAGTTTCTGGCTGTTGGCGTTCTGGTTTCCTGCATTGCCTTCTTAATCAGGCGCAACATACTCAAAGTAAAACGCTTCCATTCTCCGGAAATGAAGAAATGGCCAACACTCGATGCAAACCTGATTCTCGTCATCGAGATCATACTTATGTTTGCCATTCTTACCATGAATGCTACGGATATGCTCATTCAGGGACAAGATGAACACTATGCACAAACCGGTAAATTCTTCTTTAGCTCCTTTTTAACTCCCCTGTTCGAAGGCTTAAATGTATCCACACTTATTCTCATTGAGCGCTCGGCATGGTGGTTTCATATTGTAGGCATTTTGGCTTTTGCAGTGTATGTAACTTACTCTAAACACCTGCACATTGCCTTGGCCTTTCCAAACACCTGGTACTCCAACCTTAAAGCCAAAGGACACATGGAAAACATGCCTGTGGTAACCAATGAGGTGAAAATGATGCTGGGCATGCCTGTGGAAGGTGCAGAAAACCCGCCAACTGAAGTAGCCAGATTCGGAGCCAAAGATGTGAATGACTTGAGTTGGGTGAATATAATGAACGCTTACTCCTGCACCGAGTGCGGCCGTTGTAGCTCTGAATGCCCGGCCAACCAGACGGGCAAGAAGCTTTCTCCAAGAAAAATAATGATGGACACCCGCGACCGTGCAGAAGAGGTTGGAGCCAGTTTGGCCAAAGGTGGAAAAGGCCTGGAAGATGGCAAGTCACTCTTGGGTGACTACATCACCAAAGAAGAAATTAACGCCTGCACCAGTTGCAATGCTTGCGTAGAAGCCTGCCCGGTGAATATAGATCCACTTTCCATCATCCTTCAAATGAGAAGGTATGTAGCCATGGAAGAGTCGGGTTCGCCAGCCAGCTGGAACAGCATGTTCCAGAATGTTGAGACCAATTTCGCACCATGGAAGTTTGCACCAACCGATAGGTTCAAGTGGGCTGATGAATTAAAAAACGCAGAAAAGTAAGAAGATGAGTACTATGAATACAAGTGTTCCAACCATGGCCGAAATGACCGCCAAAGGAGAAACCCCAGAAGTTCTTTTCTGGGTGGGTTGTGCCGGTTCTTTCGATGACAGATATAAAAAGGTAACCATTGCCTTCATAAAAATTCTAGAAAAAGTGGGCATCTCTTATGCCGTTTTGGGCGAGGAAGAAACCTGTACAGGAGACCCGGCTAGAAGGGCCGGTAACGAATTCCTCTTTCAAATGCAGGCCATGGCCAACATTCAGGTATTGGATGGCTACGGGGTGAAAAAGATTGTGACCGCTTGCCCGCATTGCTTCAACACTTTGAAAAATGAATACCCCGACCTGGGTGGTAACTATGAGGTCATTCACCACTCCACCTTTCTTCAGCAATTAATCAATGAGGGCAGGGTGAAAATGAAAGGTGGTGGAGAATTTAAAGGGAAGAAAATTACCTACCACGACTCATGCTACTTGGGCAGAGCCAATAATATTTATGAGGCGCCAAGAGAGGTGCTGCAAGCATTGGATGCCGAGTTGGTTGAAATGAAAAGATGCCGAACCAAAGGCCTTTGTTGTGGAGCTGGTGGGGCGCAAATGTTCAAAGATGCTGAGCCAGGAAATAAAGAAGTAAATATTGAAAGAACAGAAGATGCCTTGGCCACCGGTGCCAACATTATTGCGGCTGCTTGTCCTTTCTGTATGACCATGATGCGAGATGGTGTTAAAAGTAAAGAGAAAGAAGACAGTGTAGAGGTCTTGGATATTGCAGAACTAATCGCAAAAAATGAGGGGCTTTAGTAAAAAAGAGAGGGGCGAAAGCCCCTCAACTATTTATTATTAAACTAAACTCACTCGCTTGAACGCTAGCCGTATGCCTGAACAAGGAATGAATCTCTTAAACTAGCGTTTTATGCCAACAGTACAAACTACAAAACTCTGTATGCATCTAATTACTGCTAGATGGTTAAATAGAGGCCTATAGAAAAGCTGGGGCTGGCCAATACCCTTCTTCCCGAGGCCGCAAAACCTACAGCAGTAGAAAGTCCAAAACTCTGTTTTATCCTGTAATTGAGTTCCGGAGTAATGGCCAGGTATTCAATATTGTTAGAGAAAATTCCATTGGAAGGCGTTTCTACATCGCTGCCATTGTTGAAGGAGTTGACACTATACACTTTTAAAGCTCCGGATAATCGGCTTGTGAGACTATGCCCCACCTCAACACCCCAGCGCCATTCATCGCTGAAATTGTTGCTCCTCTTATTAAACGCCAGTAAGGTGTTGACATAACCCTTTCCCTGATTAATGCCCCGGCTCGCCTCCAGGCTTATCATTGTATTAAACTCACCGTCTCCTGTTTGCAGCACCCCTGTTTGGCCCCCGGCATCGTTTCCAAAAGGCAGCCCGAAAGTAACCGAAGCACTCATTACAACAGGTTTATTAGTTATGAGGCCATATTTGAAACTAATGTCCGTATCGCCAAACGAGTTTACCGCATCTCCGGGAGCTATTTGGTTACCATTGGCATCTACCTGCTCATTGAGGGTAGCTCTTGAAAAGAAAGGCACATAACCAATCACGGTAAGCTTATCCGTCAATCCGTACTCTCCATACAAACTGGTAATGTACACACTAGCCGTGGCAATGTCTATTATCTCCCCATTAGGAGCATAGTAGCTTCCTGAGCGAATGACATATTGGCTCCATTTAAAATACCCCTTTCCTTTTGGCGAAGGCCATCCGCCACCGGCAAAGCTCAATTGCACCAGCAACCCTAGCCCTATTATTAACACAATTTTCTTCATATCCACCTATTCAATTTTCTAATCGGCCTGCACCAAATACAGCCCCAAAGGGCTTACAATACACTAACACATGGTTGTATGAAAACAAGCGCACATTATCTATGCTGGTCTCATACACCTGCATACCGGAATTAGACTTTAGCCTACCCATCTCAAAGCCGCCCGTTACCGACCTGTCGTTATTCGATAAAAACACAAAAAGTCCGGGTCCGTTAGATGAACTAAAGTTTTGAAGAAAGGTAAGGCGCAGCTTATCATCTACCTCCTCCAACACAAACTGACCATTTACGCTGTAATCGTTTACCCCCATAAACCTACCCATGCGCTGGTTATTCCCAACTTGTGTTTCGGAAGCCGCTGCCACATCAATAGAATCGGCTGCGCCATTGTAGCTTGCTCTAATGCGCACGTTTCCCGGCATAATGGCTTCGGCAAGGCCCGTATCATCTACACTTATCACTTCAGGGTTACTGGAACTCCACGAAATCATTGAAGCTTCCATTTCTCCAAAACGATTAAAAAACTCAGCCATTAACTGATAAGATTCTCCAACCGCAATGCTCTGCAGTCGCGTATTAATGCTCACCCTTTCCGGCACCAATAGCTCATCTACCACATCGGTGCCCACACAGGCCGTCAGAAGGGTAGTACAACTGACGATTAAAAAAAGCTTTTTACTTTTCATGAACTGTTTAACCCAAACCGTGGAATTTTTGTGACAATCAATTGGTTGCAAATGACAACCGAACGACATTTGACAAGTTAAAACCACTAGCATCGTTTACCTATGACAACTGCTTTTGACCAACTGAACGACAACGCACGCATCTGGATATTCCAATCTTCGGCACCTATTGACCCAGGTATTGAGCAGGTTCTGCTGGATGAAATTGATGCCTTTTTAAAAAAATGGGCTGCTCATGGCGCTGATCTTATGGCTTCTGCCACCCTATTACACCGTCAGTTTATTGTGCTGGGCATCGATGAACAGTTCAACATGGCCAGCGGCTGTTCCATAGACAGTATGATGCGATTTATGCAAGAACTAGCCGAAAAGCACAACCTGAACTTGTTCGACCGAACTCTGCTGGCCTTTCTGAAGCAAAACAAAGTGGAGACGGTAGAGTTAAAGGCACTAAAGTCGCTCATAGCACAAGGCTATTTTGAAAATGGTGTGTTATTTTTCAATAATACCGTTCAAACCAAAGGCGACTTGCAAAAAAACTGGTTGGTAAAACCAGAGGAAAGTTGGCTCAAAAGATACTTTGATAGTGCAAAAAGCGTATTATAAGATAGCTTTTGGGAATTTTGCCCTAATTTACCACATATGAAGACGAAAAGCTTCTTGATGACTCTGGCCACGGTAATCGTATTGCTGGGCTGTAGTTCGAGTAAAAACTTTCTGGGAGTACAAGAAGAGCCTAAAAAGGTGGCTCCACGCCCTTCAAACCCTTCTGTAGGTCAGCCCCAGAATGCTGCCGATGTATTGGCCAAAGAACCGGAAAAAACCACTCCAAAAATTCTGCGAAGCTATGTTGAAGACCAGAATTACACACAGGCCATTAAAGAGTTTCAGGCGGCCCTGAGCCAAAATCCTGATGCCGCAGATATTAACTTCTACACAGCCGAATCGTACCGAAAACTTGGCGACCTCAGAGCTTCTACCCCCTATTATGAAAAGGCCATTGCCGGAGGTTTCGAAGATGAAGAATTGGAGCTAAACTATGCTCAGGCTCTGAAGGCCAGCGAAGAGTACGACAAAGCTCGCGAGGTACTGAGCAATTATCTTACTTATGCTTCTTTGGAAATTTACCGCGACAGAGCCCAAAGAGAACTAGCCAATTTGACCAAATTGGATAGTATCAGCCTGTATGTTCGAGATGTAGACCTCAAACCACTCGAATCCATCAACTCCGATCAATCTGAATACAGCCCGTTTTTCTACAACAACAAACTCTATTTTGTCAGTACCCGGGAGGCTACTACCTTCCAACGCTATGGTCTTCCTTTTAGCGATATATTTAGCGTAGACCTCGATGGCCTGAGTCCAAAAGCAGAAACGCTGAGCAAATTGCCCGACCTGTTTAACTCTGCTAATATTAACGAAGGTCCTATAGCCTTTTCACCCGATGGAAACACCGTTGTGTTCGCCAAAGGCAACCCTGAAGGCAAGAAAGAAAGAAGAAGTGTAGACTTATATGTGGCTACAAAACGCAATGGTGAGTGGTCTACCCCAGCTCCGATGCCCATTAACAACCCTCTGGCCTGGGATACCTCTCCTGCTTTTAATCAATCGGGTACAACTATTTATTTTGCCTCCGACAGACCCGGAGGCTACGGTGGTTCGGATATCTACAGAGCAACCATTAACGCTCGCGGCCGCTGGGCCGATGTTACCAACATGGGGCCAGATATTAACACAGCCGGAGATGAAGTCTTTCCTTACGTTTCACCAGACAACAAACTCTATTTTGCCTCCAATGGACATGCCGGTTTCGGTATGCTCGACCTGTTTGTTGCTGAAAATAAAGGAGGCGTAATTACAGTAAAAAATATGGGGCCATCCTTCAACTCCAGTTCCGATGACTTTGGGCTTGTGTACAGCGACTTTCCGTTCGAAGGTTTCTTTAGTTCCAACAGGCCGGGAGGCAGTGGTGGAGACGATATTTATAGCTTCGTAGATAACTCAAGCGATTTAAAAACCATCACTTACACACTCAAAGGCACAACCTACCGGATTAATGAAGACAGCACACAAAGCATATTGGGTGATGTTCGTGTAAAGCTACTCGATGAAAATGAGCAACTGGTAGACGATGTACTTAGCAGTCGAGGAGGGTCATACAGTTTTAAAATTGACCCGGAAAAAAACTATACCATCATTGGCGAAAAGCAAGACTACTTCACCGCACGCAAGTTCTTTTCTACCGTAGGAGAAGGCATTCCACAAGAGGACCTTGTTGAACGCTTCAATGAAAAAGTATTCAATGAAGATATTGCTCTGGATCCAATAATTCTCGAAAAGGCTATTGTGCTCCAAAATATTTACTACGACCTTAACCGTGCTGAAATCCGAAGTGATGCAGCGGTAGAGTTGGACAAATTGGTTCAGATATTAAAAGATAACCCGAACATACGCATTGAACTGAGTTCCCACACCGATGCTCGTTCAGATGACGACTACAACCTCGACCTCTCGCAACGCAGAGCACAAGCAGCGGTAGACTATATTGTTTCCAAAGGTATTTCGGCCGACCGTCTGATTGCCAAAGGCTATGGAGAGTCGCAGTTGGTAAACGGGTGTACCAATGAGCGAATTGATGAGTGTACGGAAGAGGAACATCAGCAAAACCGAAGAACAGAGTTTAAGGTAATAGAATACGAAAGAAACTAGCCTGACAGGTCACCCACACCATGGTGTGGGTAGCTTTGGCCTGACCAATAGTATTCAAATACCGTTCGTTTGGAGCAAGCCTTCCCCTTTTCGTGGGAAAGACGATAAAATTTTACTTTTGAGGCAACCTCTTCTTATTTTTGAGCCACTAACCATTCGATAATGAGCGACAGATATATGCAAAGGGGCGTGTCAGCGTCTAAAGAAGATGTTCACAATGCCATCAAAAACCTCGACAAAGGCATTTTCCCCAATGCATTCTGCAAAGTGGTTCCCGATCTAATTGCCGGAGACCCCGATTATTGCAACATTATGCATGCTGATGGGGCCGGCACCAAGTCTTCACTTGCCTATTTGTACTGGAAAGAAACCGGAGACCTAAACGTATGGAAAGGCATTGCCCAAGATGCCATAATCATGAACATAGACGACCTACTTTGCGTAGGTGCCACCCAAAACATATTGCTCTCTTCTACCATTGGCCGTAACAAAAATCTGATTCCGGGAGAAGTCATATCCGCCATTATCAATGGCACTGAAGAGGTACTTCAGATGCTGAGAGACAATGGTGTAAACATAATATCGACCGGTGGAGAAACAGCCGATGTGGGCGATTTGGTGCGCACAATTATTGTAGACAGCACCGTAACGGCCCGTATGAAGCGAGCGGAGGTAATTACCAACGAAAATATTAAACCCGGGCAGGTTATTGTCGGCCTAGCCTCATACGGTCAGGCCAGTTATGAAGAGGAATACAACGGTGGAATGGGCTCAAACGGGTTAACTTCTGCCAGACATGATGTGTTCCACCACTCCATAGCCGAAAAATATCCGGAAAGCTTTGACCCCTCTGTACCCAAAGAGTTGGTTTACTCGGGCTCAAAAAAACTTACCGACCCTGTGGAGGGCTCTCCCTTAGATGCCGGTAAGTTGGTCCTTTCTCCCACCAGAACCTATGCCCCTATAGTAGTAGAAATACTTAAAAACCTCCGCCAGGAGATTGGTGGAATGATACACTGTAGCGGTGGAGCTCAAACCAAAGTGCTTCACTTTGCCCAAAACGTACACATTGTTAAAAACAATCTTTTCCCCATACCTCCACTGTTCAAGCTCATTCAATCAGAAAGTGGTACCGAATGGAAAGAAATGTACAAGGTTTTTAACATGGGCCACCGAATGGAAATCTATATTGATGAAAAACATGCCAACGACATTATAGCGATTAGCAAAAGCTATAATGTTGATGCAAAAATTATTGGCCATGTTGAAAGCTCTTCTTCCACCAGCTTAACCATTGAAAATCAGGGCCAAAAGTTCTCATATTAAGCCCTAAAATTATGGCAAACCGCAGTGTTTAGCTATATTTACAATTCTCGACCTAATGTTTAACATTTAGTCGTCACCTAAACACTACGGACTTGGTATTTGAATCTTTCAAAAGATTTCAGAGGCTTGCCTTTGCAAGTGTGCTTATATTGCTTTGCTATGTTGACGAGCTGTCAGGTCAAACGGCCATTACCAGCGCCACCTTCAACAATGTAACCACTGGCCTTACCACTTCCAGTTATACTGCCACTTCCCCTTCCGATGCCAGTGGAGGAATTTCTCCCAACACCACCTATACCGTTCGCTATGGTCAAACGCAAAACCAATTCATTACCAGCTATACACTAGGTACCACCACCTACAATAACTTTGTGCTTCCTGATACGCTAATTATTCAGCGTACCGATGCTGGCAGGCAGCTCATCATCTTTTATGAATATGGCAGTTTAGATACCGGTCCAAATCCGGATGAAATAAACATTCAACCCGAACAGCAGGACAATGAAGAGGCTCTCTATCAAAGTGGCCTTTCCAATGCCGGATACGACAACATATTGGTAAACTCAGCCACCAACTTTGCCAATGTGGAGCGGGTAGATGTGATCTACTTTTCGGGCATTGTAACCTCTACTCCGGCCAACGCGGTTTTTCCCATAGTAGAGCGAGGAGGAAATGACGACATCCGCGTGGCAGCCATTAGAGGCTTAGATGCCAACGGGGTACCCAACGACTATTACCCAACAGTGGTTAGGGTGAGAGACAATGATGGAGACTGGGGTAGTCTTGGACAAAACCATACGTCTATTGTTATGCGAAGACAAGACGCCACGTCCAACCCACTACCACAAACCGTATTAGGGTCACAGGTACTCCATGGCACAGCAATAGACTTTACAGAGTTTGGTATTGGGGCTGACGAGATCGTTTACGGATACTCCATTTTTGGAGATGACGTCACAGTAACAGGCAGCGATCTGGTAGACTTCAGCAACGCAACCAACTACCCAACCAACACAGGTTCAGGTTCCGGACTAGACCTTATTGCCGGTATTTCTACAGCCGTGGCCAGTGACGATAATCTAAGAAAGGCCACCGGGCCGGGAGGCTACAAAGCAGCACTCAACACCTGGCTCAAAGCCAACGTAGGAGTTACCACTGCCACTGACGGAAGTAACGTAACCGACTGGCAAGATCAGTTCTTGGGCGACCATGACGCTACCACACTGGGGACCTCGCCAACTTACCGAGATGGCACAGCCAGTGCTCTTCAGGATATTAATTTTAACCCCACTATCGACTTTCTGTCGGCCACTGAAACCGGGCTCCAAATAGCCGATAATACAGACTTCAACACCGCAACCTCTTACGAAAGAAAGAGCATTAACATAGCCTTTCGTACTGGAGATGACGTAACCGTAAAGCAGCAAATATATGAGCAGGGAGGCGCTACCCGCGGGCTCAACGTTTACTTAAGAAGCGGTACCCTTTACGTTGGAGCCTGGAACGAAGCTTCTGACGGAGCAGGTTCCCCGTGGTCGTTCAATACCGTATCGTCTTCCATATCTACAGACACAGAATACATTGTCACTATAGAGCTAGATGGTAACAACACCACTACCGGCAGTATGAGGGTTTACCTAAACGGCCAATCGATAGGTACTCTTTCAGGAGTTGGTCTGCTTTATGCCCACGGTGACGACATCGGAATTGGCGATGTGGCCGGAGGCTCTCTTTATGATGATGGCACCACGGCAGCGGCATCGTTTTACGGTAGCATACCAGAAATTATTTATTGCAACGAGCCCAGTGGTTTCAGCAGTTCGCAGCGCAACCGAATCGAAAGCTATCTGGCACTGAAGTATGGCATAACCCTAGACCAAAGTACTCCTGTAAACTATGTAAACTCTGCAGGAAGCGTGATTTTCAACACCACTATCAACGCCTCATCGGGTGGATTCTTAGAATACAACAACGACATTGCAGGCATTGGCAGAGACGATGAGTCTGAGTTTATACAACTAAGCTCTCAGAGCGAGAACTCCGGCAGCATTGTACGGATGGATAGAAACAGCGCCATTGGTACGGACGATACCTGGCTCATTTGGGGTAACGATGGTGGATCTACAACACCAAGCAGAGCAGTGACCAAGCCCGATGTCATCAATGAGAGACTTCCACGTGTTTGGCGCGTGGCCGAAGAAAACTCTGTAGGCGTTACCGATGTATCGTTTGATTTGACAGGTCTTGGCTTAGGGACTAATGCCGATGATTTTTCGCTGCTGATAGCCGGAGCATCTTCGGGAGGAGATTTCTCCAGTGCTACGGTAGTTACAGGAGGCACATTCAGTGGCGATGTAATAACCTTTACTAACGTAAACCTCTCCGATCTTCAATACTTTACTTTGGGAACTCAGTTTTTTATCTGTACTCCCGGCAATGTGCAAGACGGACTCTCTCTTTGGCTAAAGGCCGATGCCGAAACCTACAACACCGGAACCACAGCCGCCACCAACGGCCAAACCGTAGAAACCTGGGGAGACCAAAGCAGAAATAATTTTGATGCGACCAACGATGGAGGCACAACTAACAGAGCACCAACCTGGGTAGAAACCGATGTAAACTTTAACCCGGGTCTAAACTGGGGAGCCGGTACCAACGATATAGGGTTCAACCTGGGGAGCAATTACATTTTTGCTCCGGCCGCCAATGGCGGAGCCCATATGTTTTCATCCGTTCAACCCGAGAATACGCTTACCGGGGGCGACCGAAACAACAAATGGATTGTTAACTTCGGAAGCGTCAATGCATCGGCATACGGAATAGCGGCCTATGCCGACCGGGGAAATATAGTCGCTGATGGTAAGGACAACTTCAACATTTCTCCGACAGCCAGCAACTTTATTGCTGAGGGAGACATCAATACCAATGCCGGAACTGCCGACACCAAAACCTATAAAGTAGATGGTTTTACAGAAAACACGAGCACTGGGGTAGATATAGATATAGACGACTCCGGCATATCAGAGGCCAGCACTCATGGCTCTAATCAGGGCCCCGTATCCATTGGTCGTCAATCTCAGTCCAACGGGCTCGATAACAACTCCGGACGTAGGTTCTTTGGAGACATGCAGGAGGTAATTGTATACAATGAAGATATCTCCGAACTGGATGCTCAAAAAATACGCAGTTACCTGGCCATTAAGTACGGAACAACCCTGACCAATGACAACGATGCCGATGCCGTAATCAACGAAACCATATCGGGAAGTGTGGTTGAGGGAGACTATGTAGCTTCCGATGGCAGCACCATTGTATTCGACTATAGCGATGACACGGGTTTTGTTTCAAATATAGCCGGCATAGGGCGCGATGATGACACCTGCCTGGAGCAAAAGCAGTCAAGATCTGTCAATAGTGATGCTATACTAACTGTAGGCTTGGGTGAAATAGCCACTAACAATGCCTCTAACCCTAACTCTTTTGCCGGTGACCTTAGTTTCTTTACCTGGGGCAGCGATGGAGCAAGCACCGAATATGCCAGCAGAACCACCAACGGAACTCCCGGCACGGTAACGGAGCGAATGCTCAGGGTATGGAGAGCACAAGAAACGGGTACTGTTGGGGCCACAGATATATCCTTCGACCTTACCGGACTAACCGGATACTCCACAGACGCTGGAGATTATCAACTCATTGTAGCCAATGGAGGCGACAACACCTCTTTAGAAGCAGGTTCAACCATTACGGGAGGAACATTCAACGGCACTGTATTAACCTTCAACAATGTGAACCTTAGCGATGGAGATTACTTTACCTTGGGAGTAGCCTCTGAGCAATGTGGCCCGGGAGGAGTTTCTACCAACCTCCAGCTCTGGCTTCGGGCCGACCAGGGCACCAATACCACTACCGATGCCTCAGATGTGACCAGTTGGGGAGACCAGTCGGGCAATTCTTTCAATGCCTCAGCTACCAACGCCCCGGTATACAACGAGAACAATTTAAACTTTAATCCATCCATTGACTTTACTGCGGCCAACTCAGACAACATGCAAATTGCTGACGGAACTAACCAAAGCCCCGATGAACAAGCTGTATTTCTGGTGGGCTCCATTGGGTCGGGCTCTGATAGCTGGGCACCGTTTGTGATGAAAACAGCCTCATTCGACTGGCCTAATGGTTGGGGACTTGCCAGAAACAACAACACTACCGAAATCTATTATCACAAAGACGATTACACCAGCAACAACAGCGGAACCGACTATGCCAGCAGGAGCATCATTTATGATCAAGCCAATATTCATGTGGCTTTTAAAGATGCTACCGACTACAACTACAGTCTTGATTTGGGTACAGCCGACACAGACTTACCCGGTTCTACCTATCAAAGCTCAAACAATGTAATTTTCCTTGGGGCCTCTCCAAGTGGTTCCGGAACCTCCAACAACACTACACCAAATGCCTTTCTAGACGGTAGTATATCCGAGGTAATTATGTTTAATGATGAACTCACTGCCACGCAAAGACAGCAGGTGGCCAGCTACCTGGCCATTAAGTATGGTATTACACTAGATCAAACCACAGCTACCAACTACTTGTGGTCTGATGGAACTACGGTGATTTGGGATGCCACTACCAATGCTGGCTTTAACAATGACATTGCCGGTATAGGAAGAGACGACATAAGTTGCTTTAGCCAAAAACAATCGCGAAGCATTAATTCAGATGACATAATAGCCATTGGTTTAGGGTCTGTAGAAACTTTAAATGCCGATAACATTAATGTATTTGACGACAACGGAGACTATCTGGTATGGGGCAATGATGGTGGAACCACTGCCCAGGCTACTGCCGAAACCTCTGATGTACCCGCCACTATAGCCGAGCGCATGGAGCGCATTTGGAGAATTGAAGACACGGGCAACGTAGGTGATACCGAAATACAGTTCGACCTCAACGGATTGGGTTATGGTACTGATGCCTCGGACTTCCGTCTGCTCATTGCCGGGAGTGGAAGCGGAGGAACTATGTCTGGAGCCACGTTGGTTTCAGGAGGAACCTTCAATGGTACAACCTTAAGTTTTTCGGGCATTGATCTGGCCGATGGCGAGTATTTTACTTTGGGAGTGATAGAACAGTGTGGTCCGGGTGGAGTGAATACCAATCTGGCCCTTTGGTTAAGAGCCGATCAGGAAGTATACTCCGATGCCGGCACTACCCCTGCCTCCAATGGCGACAACACCTTACAGTGGAACGATCAAACCACCTTTAACAGAAACGCTTCCGAAAACAATGGTGGTGGAGGATCTGTAATTGAACCAGTATATAACACCGAAGTAATCAACTACAACCCTGCCATATTCTTCTCTGACCAAAATACCACCAACAACTCCTATTTACAAACAGGCACATCGACCAACACTGTAGATGGCAACATGTCTTTGGTTGCCGTGTTTACCACCAACCAAAACCAGGGAACCAATGATCAGATTGATAACACCCCGGCTTTAATCGGGGCAGAAGACAATACCGCATCGGACGACTACGGGCTGGGGGTTTACCAGGGAGAGGTAGTATTTAATGCAGCCAACACCAACACATTCACTGCCCGAAGTACCACCACATATAATGATGGCGAGCCCTATATTGCTACCGGCACACGCGTGCAGGCAGCATCTGGTGCAGTAGCTCTTTATGTAAACAGTCTCAATGTAGGCAATGGCACTTCCGATGCCGTGGCCCTGGATGAACCAGATTCCTGGGCCATAGGAAATCAGAAAGACTATGACAATGAGGCTCAGTTTCAGGGTAACATTGCAGAGGTAATCGTGTTCTCATCGGTATTAACAGCCGAAGAGTTGGCTAGAGTAGAAAGCTACCTTGCGCTAAAGTATGGCATTACCCGAACCAACAACAACGATAACGATGGCACCACCAACGAAATCATTTCCGGTGCCATTCGGGAGGGTGACTATGTAGCGGCTGACGGTGGAGTTGTTTGGGACTATGCCGCCAGAGGAGCTACATACTTTAACGACATAGCCGGCATTGGGCGCGATGACCTTTCATGCTTTAATCAAACCCATTCAAAAAGCGAGAATAATGATGCCATTGTAGACATAGCCATTGCCTCGTTTGTCGACAACGACTCCTATTTTATTTGGGGAAATGACAACGCGCCCATCGAATCGCCCAATAACAACGAAAGGCCGGCCGGAATTAACAGCCGCCTCAACCGTGAATGGCAGGCCCAGGAAACCGGCACTGTGGGCACCGTATCCGTTACTTTCGATTTACAGGACATAACCGGCACACCACTGGGTGATAATAACCTCACTCAAGTGCGCCTGATGATCACTACCGATGGAGATTTTAGCTCTGGTGTAACATTGGTTTCTCCAGCATCTATTGACGCAGTAAATGAAACAGTAACCTTCAATGTGGATTTTGATGGTACAACCGGTTATTACTTTACCTTAGGCTCTGAAGAAGTAGATGCTCTGCCAATAGAGCTCCTTCGCTTTGATGTGCGCAACCATGTAGATGGTGTAGAACTGAGCTGGGTTACTACCTCAGAAACCAACAATGCTTACTTCACAGTTCAACGAAGCACTAATGGCCTTGATTTTGAAGACATTGAGCAAATAGAAGGAGCGGGCAGCTCAGAAGAAGTGAATCGATATAAATACCTGGACAATAATGTGAGGGCAGGGAAATATTTTTACCGACTGAAGCAAACTGATTTTGGAGGAACTTTTAGCTACAGCGAAATTCGAGGTGTTCTGGTGCCCGTTGAAAAAAACCTTACACTAACGATCTTCCCCAACCCTAATAGTAGCCGACTACTCAACTACCGATATAGCGTAGACTCTAACGCCACCAGGATACAAATCAGCATTTTTAATAGTCAGAGTCAGGTGGTTGTTGACCATACAGAATCGGTGACCGGAGAGACCCGTCAGCTCGACATTAGCGGATTGGCACCCGGCCTGTATTTTGTTCGTTTGAGAGCCGGAAGCCAAACACTGACCAAGCAGCTTATTGTAAGATAAAGCAACACGAGTAGTCGCTCAAAACGACCAAGGAGTAGAAATATTACTTTGGGCTATTGTTATGTCTTGAAAATTACCCATCTTTACAGCCCTTTCACCGATAATTTTTTGCAGATCACCACTAATAATCTGCATTTCGACTCGACCCAAGAATTCAGACCACTTAATGAATAATAAACAAATGGTTGAAGACCATGGTGGGAAAACTACTCCCTATCCGTGGCCAAAAGGAGAAAAATGGCTACTAAGCTGTTCAAATACTACTTGCTTTCACTTTTCAATGCAACAAGGGTTTCTTTAGTCACTCTATTTGCACTGAGCGGCCTTTGCATATCTTTTGCGCAGACCGGCATTTCCACCATCAACACTACCAACATTACCGGTACTTCTACGAACTACACTGCCACCGCCCCCAGCGATGCGGCCGATGTAGGAGGGAACAACGTAGTGGCCAATAATGAATACCGCGTAAACAACGGGCAAAACAATAACATCAGAGTTACTTCATATGTGGTTTCGGGTACAACCTATGACAACTTTCTTGTGCCCGATACAGTGGCCATTCGAAGGACAGACGGTAGCCGGTTCATTAACATTTGGTACGAACTCATAAATCCAATTCCCGTACCTGGCGGTGGGCTAGAGGACATTGACCTTGGCCCCGATGCTGTTGAAGATGCTGACCTTATTTACAAAAACAGAAATATTAACTCGGGCTACGACAACATTCTTGTCAATGAAGATGATGAAGGAGCAGGAACCATTCAGGCACAGACCGAACGAGTGGACATTATTTGGTACACAGGTATAACCACTTGTGAACCGGACAATGCCATATTCCCGGTAATTGAACGAGGAGGCAATGACCGTTTCCAAATGGCTGCCATTACCTCACTCGATGCGAATGGCGATCCGGACGAGTTCACTAGTCTGGTGGCTGTTGAAGATGCCGACTGGCCGGGAACAGGCTCTTCTTTTGACAACTTTCTTATTCTCAGGAGACAAAATTTTGGCGATGACCCACTTCCACTTCTGGACATTGGTACCAACAGGGGGCAGTCGGCCCAAACGGTGCAAGGTGTAGCGGTTTCGTTTACGGAGTTGGGCATTACAGCCAATCAGGTGGTATACGGATACTCGCTTTTTGGCTATGATGTAAGTGCAGCCTCTCATGACCTGACCGATATCTCTACCTTTCCTTCTACCACACTGGCAAGCGAGGGCGGGCTAGACCTGGTAGCCGGAGTAACAGCAGCCGTATCTTCAGACAACTGCCTTACCCCAGCCGTAGGCCCCGGAGGCTATAAGCAACCATTGGCCACCTGGCTTAAGGCTAATGAAACCGATGAGGTGACCAATAATACCGAAGGTTCGTCCGTGTCGTTGTGGGAAGACCACTGGACCGGTGGTCATGACTTTTCTACCGGAGCCGGAACACCCACCTACCGACTCACTACCAGCCAAATCAATTTCAACCAAACTGTTGATTTTACCACTTCCTCAACCTCTCTAACCACAGGAAACAACGAAGACTTCAACTCTTCTTCGTTCTACACTAAAAAAGGTATCAACATTGCCTTTAGAACCGGTAATGCATTCGGCTTTACCAACCGCCAGGTGATTTACGAGCAAGGCGATGAAACTCGAGGCATAAATATTTACATGCGCTCAGGCAACTTGCATGTAACCGCCTGGAACCGAAACTCTGACGGGTCGGGTGCTCCCTGGAACAATGGAGCCAACGTAACTACCATTTCAAGCAGTACCTTAAGCGCCAGTACCGAATACATTGTTACTTTAGAACTGAACGGAAACAGCTCCGGCACCGGTACACTCACGGCCTACTTAAACGGGCAAAGCATAGGAAGTATTTCTAATGTTGGGCTCCTATATGATCATTCCAGCGGAGACATTGTACTGGGTGGAGCCGGAAGCGGTGATGGCACCCAATTCGATGATACCACCACAGATACCAATGTAAACTCATTCAGAGGTCAAATCTCTGAGTTCATTTACTGTAATGAACCCAGCACCTTTCCGGTAACCCAAAGAAGAAGAATTGAAAGCTACCTGGCCATTAAATATGGTATTACCCTGGATCAGTCTACAGCCATCAGCTATTACAATTCCAATGGCAACATAATATTCAACACCTCAGCAGCGGCCTCTATTGGCGGCTACCTGGAATACAACAACGACATAGCCGGAATTGGGCGTGACGATGGCTCTGAACTTGAGCAACTACAATCAAGAAGCGAAAACCTCAACTCCATCATTACAATGAGTCGATCCACATCTTTCCCTAAAGACAATACCTGGTTGATTTGGGGAAATGACGGAGCCGCAGTGACCGATACCGAAACTTCTGATGTACCCCCAACCGTTCAGCAGCGTATTGAGCGAATATGGAGGGTGGCCGAAACCAATTCTTCCGGTAATGTGACCATCTCGTTCGATCTTTCTGAATTATCGGTCTCAGGCAGTCCGGGTCAAGATGATTACAGCCTTATTATTGCCGGCAACTCATCTGGTGGAGCCTTCACAAGTGCGCGAGTCATTACGGGCGGTACGGTATCAGGCAATACACTAACCTTTGAAAATGTAGCCTTCGAAAATGGTGAATACTTCTCTCTTGGAACCGGATTCATTACTTGCGGGCCGGGAGGTGTTACTTCCAACCTAAACTTATGGTTGAAAGCCAACCTGGGACCAAATACCCTGACCAACGGGGCTTCCGTTACTACCTGGGCCGACAGGGCTGGAAGCAATGATGCCACTGATGCCGGTAACCCACCGAGCTTCCTTTCGAATGCTATAAACTTTAATCCGGCTATTGATTTTGATGGAACCAATGACAGACTGGACGGTTCCGCTGGTTTCTATTCTAACGGATACTACCTTGTTTTAACCCCAACAAACGACATTGACAATACGGTATTCCAAACGCCACTAGGTTTCGATGCAAGCACTGCTTCTGCCAATGTAAACCTGGGTGGTTTTATTATGGGTAATGCTTTCGGCATTGGAGATATACTCAGTCACGCCATTGGAGTAACCGGTGGCGGAACTCGCCACGTGCGCTACTACAACAACTCCAGTTACGTGTTTAACGGAGGCGAAACGCTGCTCTTCCAAGTGAGAGATAATTCCGGAGCTACTTCGAATGACATTTATCTCAATGGGGCCGTTATTACAGACGCCTCAAACTCTTCCGGTCTGGTCAGCGTAAGCGATGAAGCCTATTCTGTTGGCGACCTTGAACCCAACAACGGTGCCGGGCCGGCCTCTGCCCTATTCTATGGAAACATAGCTGAGGTAATCTCTTACAACGCCAGACCAACTGATGCCGAAAACGACAGGATTGAGTCCTATTTGGCTCTAAAGTACGGTATTACGCTTGACCAGTCTACCGCAAGAGATTACGTAAACTCATCGGGCACCACTATTTGGGACGGAACTTCGGCCAACGATCTATACGATAGTGATGTTGCCGGTATTGGTCGTGACGACAATGCATGCCTTGAACAGAAACAGTCGAAAAGTATTAACAGTGGCTCTATAGTTACCATGGGTCTGGGAGAAATCAGCACCTCTAACGCCACCAATACGAACAGCTTTAGTGCCAACAACTCCTTCCTTATTTGGGGAAATGACGGTGGAGCAGCCAACACTCCATTTAACACCGTAAGTCAGTTGCCGGGCAATGTGACCGAACGGTTAGGAACTATTTGGAGGGTTGATGAAACCGGAACAGTAGGTGATGTCTCCATCTCCTTCGATCTTACCGGGCTCACCAGCTACACTAGCCGAAATAACTCTGACTATCAGCTCATCATAGGGCCAAACTCGCTCACTCCGGGAACCTCAGATCTCTCTTCTGCCAGCACATACTCAGGCGGTGTTTTCGATGGAGACGTAATTACTTTTAACAACATAGATTTTAGTGATGCAGAGTATTTTACCCTGGGTACAGCCAGAGAAAGTTGTGGCCCTGGAGGTGTAACCGCTGCTGCCGGTTCAATGAGCGACAATATTGAGCTCTGGCTCAGGGCCAATGAAGGGACCAATACCACTACTGATGGAGCCAACATAACCAGTTGGAGTGACCAAAGCGGCAACGCACGAGATGCTGCTACAGCCAATTTAGGCGGCTCTAGCCTGGTATCACCTACATTCGAAACCAACGAATTTAACTTTAACCCGGGTATTCGCTTCTACGACCCTAGCTCAACCAATGGAGTCTATATGCAAACCTCGGGCAGTCATTCTGTAAGTGGCGACATGTCTATTATTGTTGTCTTTAAATCAGGTCAAGCCTTTGGCTCTTCTACTGACTTTGAAGATGCTCCGGTTTTCTTAAGCACAGGAACCAACTCAGTTACCACCGATTATGGTGTGGGTATAGCCTCTGGCCGACTGCACGCCAACCTGGATAACAACTCAACATTAACCGCTCGATCGGGAACCTCTCCTTTGTATAACACTTTGGAGCCGTTTATTACAACTGTAACGCGGGAGCAGGCCGCATCGGGAGCTGTAAACCTGTATGCCAATTCGGCCAGCGTAAACTCACTGTCTAATACCTCCTCTAATACGGCTCTTAATGCAGCCACCACCTGGGCCATAGGCAACCACGTGGACGGAAACGTGAGCTCTCAACTCAGTGGACGTATTGCCGAGGTACTGGTCTTCAGCGAAATTCTTACCGCAACTGAGCGACAGCGAATAGAGTCTTATCTGGCACTGAAGTATGGAATTACACGCGATGTAGCTTCGCTGGGCGCTTCGGAACAAGACTATCTGGCCTCAGACGGAAGCACCATTTTCTGGGATTGGAGCGAAAACACTAGCTACAATAGCGATATTGCAGGCATTGGTAGGGATGATGGAAGCTGCCTAGCGCAAACCATCTCCAAAAGTGAAAATGACGATGCCATGGTAACCATGCAAGTGGCCTCTTTCGGAACGGATAACTCCTTCTTACTTTGGGCCAACGACAATGCAGCCATTGAAAACCCGGACAACGAAGAATTTAACCGGGCCAGTTATAGCAGCAGGCTTAACCGCGAGTGGAGAGTGCAAGAAACAGGCACCGTGGGAACTACAACCATTACCTTCGACTTATCTAACGTAAGTGGTCCTTCCGGGCTTGCCACAAACAACCTCAACCAGGTGGTAATGTTGGTAGATTCAGACGGGGATTTCTCTAGTGGCGAAACCGCCATTACATCTAGCTCCGTTGATGCGGTGAACAAAACCATTACCTTCCAATACAACTTTACTGACGGGCAGTTCTTTACCCTCGCCTCTTATGAAGCATATGCCCTTCCAATTGAGCTACTTTCTTTCAATGCCTCTGCCATTTCCGATCAGGTATTCCTTTCATGGACGACCAGTTCGGAAACCAATAACTCTCACTTCTCTATAGAAAGAAGTACCAATGGTGAAACCTTTGAGTCCATTGGTGAAATTGAAGGTGCCGGAAACAGTGCTAAGGTAATACGGTATAAGTTTACTGACCGCTCTCCGGAGCCAGGTAGAAACTTCTATCGACTCAAGCAGTACGATTACAACGGAAATTATAGCCATACTGAAACCAAAAGCGTTTTAATAATCCACAATACGGAATATCGACTGAGCATAAGACCAAACCCAGTTAGAAAAGACGAAAAAGTTATCATAGAATATAAAGTTCCATCAAACACAACAGCCCATCTGTCCGTTATAAGCATGCAAGGACAGGTGCTTATTAGTGAAAAACTCAACACTGATAAGAGCGAGTACACAGCTGAGGCAAGTATTTTCTCGCAAGGAGTATATTTGGTAACTATAAAAACAGCAGAAGGCAAAAGGCTAACGGAGCGGTTAATTGTGACCAATTAGCCAAATTTGCCCGAAATTACTTCCCACCATGAAGTAGCTGTTCCAATATTGGGAAAAAATTGCTGGTCAATTGTTTTAGAATTCCCATTAAATCCTCCATTTTTGTGACTCTGACCTCAACCTATCCTTTTTGGCACAGAATTGCGTACCTCAACCTTGCAGTTTCAAAGTGCCGTGTACAACCATAACCATATTAATTTGAATACTGCTTTTGATTAAAGCGAATGACTGAGGTAAGACTAATGGTGCCCTTTGGTGCCCACCTAAATGTTGGACTACTCACTATGAGAAGAGCGTTTTTCTTACTCAGCTTATTGCTATTGGCTATAGTTTCCAAAGCTCAAACGGGCATAAGTGCCATTAATGTTACCTCTGCTACTCCAACTAGCTCTTCATACTCTCAAACAGCTCCCAGTGATGCGAGCAACGACATTCAACCGCTTTCTTCTTACACCATTAACAATGGTCAGGGCAACAACCTAAACATTAGTAGTTACACCGTTAGCGGAACAACTTACAACAACTTCCTAACCCCCGATACGCTGGCCATTAGACGAACAGACGGTAGCCGCTTCATTAATATTTGGTATACATTAATTACCGACCCTAACCCGGGCGGCAGCCCCACGTTTTCCCTAAACCTGGACCCTGAGGCAGTAATTGACGCTGACGAAATCTATAAACTAAGGTCAGTAAATGCCGGGTATGACAATATTTTGGTAAATGTGGATGATCAGGCAGGTGGTAGTATCCAGGCTCAAACCGAGCGTGTAGATATTATATGGTACACCGGCATTGTAACATGCGAACCTGACAATACTATTTTTCCTGTAGTAGAACGTGGCGGAAATGATGAAATAAAAGTAGCGGCCATCACTTCACTTGACATAAACGGAGACCCCGATGGCTATTCCAGCATGGTGTTAATTCAGGATTCGGATTGGCCGCAAGCAGGCCAAACCTTTAACAACTACCTTATTCTACGAAGGCAAACGGTGGGTCAGAACCCACTGCCACTCATTAACATTGGTACTTTTGTCGGCCAGACATCCCAAACGGTTCAGGGAGTGGCCGTTTCATTCACTGAGTTGGGCATTGCCCCTAATCAGGTAGTTTATGGTTACTCCATCTTTGCTTCAGATGTAGACGATGCTGTTCACGATTTAACAGACATTTCAACCTTTCCTACCAATACAACTGCGGCCAACTCAGGGCTCGACCTTGTGGCCGGAGTAACCGCGGCTGTTTCTTCCGATGAGTGTCTTACTCCTGCGATAGGCCCCGGAGGTTACAAAGCCGCACTCGCCACCTGGCTAAAAGCCAATGAAACGGATGATGTGACTACCTCCACAGAAGGTTCTACAGTTACTGACTGGCAAGACCACTGGATTGGCAATCATGACTTTACTACTGATGGAACAGCCCCGCTTTATAGAAGCACATCTTCTAACATCAACTTTAACGAAACGGTAGATTTTACCACTACCAACAGAGGCCTTACCACCGCGAACAATACTGATTTTAATACCTCTACCTTCTACACTCGCAAGGGAATCAACTTTGCGTTTAGAACAAATACCACCGACATTACTACCCGACAGGTGATTTATGAGCAAGGTGGTGCTTCAAGAGGGATTAACATTTACATTGAAAGCGGAAGTTTGCATGTGCATGCATGGAACAGAAACAACGATGGTGCCGGTGCACCTTGGAACACTTCGGACAACACCATTAGTACTTCTATTGCAGCCAATACAGAATACATTCTAACCGCAGAGCTTGATGGCAACAGCTCTACTACCGGTGCACTCCGAGCCTATCTCAACGGACAAAGTTTTGGTACACTCTCTAATGTAGGGTTACTTTACACTCATACGGGAGACATCACTTTTGGCCGTTCCGGTGGTGGAACACGCTACAGCAACGGATCGGAAAGCAACAACAATAGCTTTAGCGGGGAGATTTCTGAGTTTATTTACTGCAACGAACCCGGGTCGTTCCCATTGGCTCAACGCAACAGAATAGAAAGCTATCTGGCCATAAAATATGGTATTACGTTAAACCAAAGTTCACCCTACAACTACGTGAATGCAGCAGGAGAAGTAATATTCAACACTACTCTGAATGCCTCATTAGGTGGCTATTTAGAGTACAACAGAGACATTGCCGGTATTGGCCGAAACGATGCTTCTGAACTTGACCAGAGAGAATCGCGTAGCGAAAACTTTAACTCTATTGTGACCGTGAACAATGGCGGCTCCTTCTCTTCAGACAATACCTGGTTTATTTGGGGTAACGATGGAGGCGATGCCAATGACTTGACTCCGGCAACAGATACTCCTCCACTAATCTCAAATAGAATTGACCGTGTATGGCGTGTTGCCGAAACCGGAGAAACCGGAAACAACAGCATTAGCTTCGATTTAAACGAAATTACATTTAGCGGCAGCCCTGGGGCAACAGATATTAGCCTTCTGGTAGCCAGCAACTCTTCGGGGGGTAATTTTTCAAGTGCAACCATACTCACTGGCGGAGTAATTGTAGGCAACACCATCACTTTCAACAACGTTAACCTGGCCGATGGTGAGTACTTTACACTGGGCACCGGTTTCATTTCGTGTGCACCCGGTAATGTAGACACCAATCTTTCGCTGTGGTTAAAGGCCGATTTCGGCACCAATAGTACTTCTGGTGAAGTTACCTCATGGGCCGATCAAGCCGGTAGCAACAATGCCACCGGAACTACCGGAACCGTTCCAAGCTACTCATCTAATACCATTAACTTCAATCCTGCTCTGGACTTTGATGGAGTTGATAACGTACTGACAGCCAACGCAGGCATGTCTACTCATGGCTACTACCTTGTTTTGGTACCAGATAACAACATTACCAGTGCCTCAGGGTATCAGGTGCCTTTAGGTTTCGATGATTCTTCTGTGTCGCCTTCGAGCAGTATTGGAGGGTTTGCCATTGGCAACCTGTATGGTAGCATCGATGATATTATATCGCATACCGTAGGTAATGGTGCAGTGGGTTATGGTCGTCAGGAAATCAATAACCTTAAAACATTGAGCTCGGGCATTCCTCTAATGTTTGAGGTACGCGAAAACTCAGGGGCCTCTCAAGCCAATATTTCTCAAAACGGGCTGGCGGTTGATAACAACAACGGAGGAAGCTACCTGGCTGCAACCAATGAAGAATATGCCATTGGACGGTTTGAAACTCCTAACGACTTTAGTCTTACCGGGTTCTTTGATGGTAAAGTAGCTGAAATCATCTCCTACTCGGCCAGACCTAGTGATGCCGAAAGCGAGCGAATTCAATCCTATCTGGCCATTAAATATGGTATCACTATTGACCAGACTACCGGCCAAAACTATGTAAACTCAGCAGGCTCTACCATTTGGGATGCCACTACCAATGCCACCTATAACAATGACATTGCGGGCATTGGGCGCGATGACAACTCATGTCTTGAGCAAAAGCAATCGAAGAGCGTAAACTCAGGCAGCATAGTTACTATAGGCAATGGAGGCATCTATACAGACAATGCCACCAACCCGAATAGCTTCTCAGCCGACCAATCATTCCTTGTTTGGGGTAATGATGGAGCCGACCCGGCACAGTCTAACGCCAATACATTAGACGTTCCCGGCAACGTAACAGAGCGTATGGAAACCATTTGGAGGGTAGATGAAACAGGTACTGTTGGAAACACCTCTGTTTCGTTCGACTTAACAGGGCTGGGCTATTCATCTGTAGCCTCAGACTTCCAGCTTATTGTTTCTTCCAGTGCTACTATGGCCTCAGGAACCACTATCTCAGGAGGAACATTCAATGGCAACGTACTTACTTTCAACAATGTAGACTTTGCGGATGGCGATTTCTTTACGCTCGGAACAGCCCGCACGGCTTGTGGCCCCGGAGGAGTGACAACCGATTTGGCCTTGTGGCTTAAAGCCAATGAGGGCACCAGTACAACTACAGACAACACCGATTTGGCCTCATGGAACGACTTTAGCGGAAACAACAGAAATGCTGTAGAAACCAACATGGCGGGTGGAGCTCCGGTAGAGCCTACTTACCAAACCAACGAAATTAACTTTAACCCTGCTATTCAGTTTACTGATCCTAGTTCAAACAATGCCTCCTTCATGTTGACCACCAATGGAAACAATGTGAGCGGAGACTTTACTCTCATTACAATTTTCGAATCGGGACAAAGCGGTGGTAGCACTACTAATTTTGAAGATGCGCCAATATTGTTAGGTGCGGGTACTTCGGGCACGAACCTGGACTATGGATTAGGCTTCTCCGGAGGACGAATACATCTTAACGCTGCCAACAACCAGTCGCTTACTGTGCGAAGTACTTCGGGAACATCTTACATAGACCTGGAACCTTATATGGTTACCGCCACGCGGGTTCAGTCGTCCGGAGCAGTGGCACTCTTTATCAACTCGGCCACAAACGCCACTGCTACAGGGGGCACCAACTCCTTCACCAACCCCACTGCATTTGGCATTGGTAACAACCCGGACCCCACAGTTGGCTCGCAATTCAATGGAAGAATAGCCGAATCAATCGTATTCTCTGATGACCTAACGAGCAACGAAAGGCAACGGGTTGAATCTTATTTGGCACTTAAATATGGTATAACTCGCAATACCACGGCCGATTATTTGGCTTCTGATGGAGGAACCATTTGGAGCTATACTTCCGATGCGGCTTACAATAGCGACATTGCTGGTATAGGAAGAGATGATGGCAGTTGCTTGGTTCAACTGAAGTCGAAAAGTGAAAACAACGATGCCCTGGTAACCATGTCCATTCCTTCGTTCTCTGCAGACGATTCGTTCCTTATCTGGGGCAATGACAACGCACCTATAGAAAACCCTGACAACAGAGAATTTAACAGTAGTCAGGTAAAGAGCAGGCTAAATAGAGAGTGGCATGTACAAGAAACCGGTACAGTGGGCAACATTACCCTCACTTATGACCTTTCGACCATTTCCGGACCCTCAGGAATTGGAACGAACAACCTCAATCAGGTAAGGCTTATGGTAGATGACGATGGAGACTTTACTTCGGGTGTAACCCTCATTTCTCCTTCGTCTATAAACGCTGCGGCAAAAACCGTTTCGTTTACCGTAAACTTTACGAACGGACAATACTTTACCCTGGGATCAGAAGAGGTGGCTGCACTGCCTATCGACTTAATTTCGTTTTCTGCCCGACTGCTTGAAAACAATACTGTTCGACTGCACTGGACCACTGCTGCAGAGCAAAACAATGCCTACTTTACAGTAGAGAGAAGTCAGGATGGACAGAATTTTGACGCCATAGGTATAGTTGAAGGTGCGGGTGAATCTTCGAGCATCAGAACCTATCAGCTTACTGACCACAACCCACCGCAAGGACTTACCTACTACAGGCTCAAACAAACCGATTTCAATGGAGATTCTGAATACTCAGAGCTAGTCTCTGTCTTTATTGAGTCCAGCCTTAATCACCAATATGTGCTTTACCCTAATCCGGTAAGTGTGGGTGAATCGGTGACTATACGCTATACGGTAGACAGGAATCAGGAAGTATTTATAGAAGTACTGGATATGAAGGGGCGTTCGCTTTACGGGCAAGAGCAGCTTCTTTCCGTCCGGGGTAGTTCATTGAGCATCCCTACCAAAGGGCTGAACCGGGGACTGAACCTGATAAAGATTACCGATAGCAACGGTCATACCACCACTCTCAAACTGCTGGTCGAATAGTTATCTTGAATCTTTTCGGACAAGTACCCGACTAAACACCAACTGACCATAAAAGTTTTCTTCCTGTAGGGTCAAGAAGCACTTGCTCAGTTTCTTCTTTATGGGTAACAACTTACTGGCCTGCAGCCTACTGAATAAGCGAAAAAACAGAATCATTGAACGCACCAGAAGCTTTTGGCTTGTGGTGACGGGAGTATCAAAATCTGTAACAATGAGTGTGGCTTCAGGAGTCATTAGCCGGTCTAGCTGAGTCAGAGCCTTTTCCAGATGGGTTTCGTCAAAACAGTCGAGAAAAAAATTACAGACCACCAGATCGTATTCACCACTGTGGGCAAAAAAATCCTCTGGTGTGTATCGTACATTCTGTAGCCATGCCCCACGTTTTTGAGCTTGTTTCAGCATAAGTTCTGAACGATCTAAGAAAGTAATTGAGCGGGCAAGTTGTAGCGATTGGTGTTGGAGAAGCTTTCCTGTTCCTCCACCAACTATCAGCACGCGCTTGTCGGCACAGGTATTGCCCAAAAAACAGGTCTGTGCCAACAAAATAGACTCACCAAAAACCAACTTGGCCAAAAGGTCATAGATGGGAGCCACACCATCGAATTTGTTGTGAGTCATAGCCAGAGAATCAGGGGTAAAAAGAAAATTCCATCGGCCAGCACTCTGTATAGTTGATACCGGCCAAAGAGCCTTTGGAAGGCCAGCAAGATAACAAGTACCAAGGCCATGGCCAGAAGCACAAGTTCTTCATAAAATATGGCCGGCCAACTGGCCATCATCCAAAAGGCCATGAGCAAAACGAGTACTAGCAAGACAATTGCTGATTGGCGCACCGCTCTTTTGCCTCTTTGTGTAACTATAGAAAACTGGCCATCGGAAAGGTCAAGCGAAAACTCATAGAGAGGAATCACCATAAGATTAACCAATGCTAAAAGGAATATTTGCAAGATCACCAGCATTTCGTGCCTATTTACCTGCTCGGCAAGGCTCAAAGGGGCTAGAGAAACACCGGCAGTATATATAAGAGCAGCCAGGTACTCTTTGCGTAGCGAGTGTTTTGAGAAATGCAGGTAGGCAAAATAAAGGGCCACCAATATAACCAATACACTACCAAACAAGATCGTGCGTTGCGGAAGACGAAACAGATTCCAAAGGCCTAGCCCAAACGCTACCAGCACACCTATTATCAGCTCCTTTATGTATTTGCGATGAAAAGCGTGCCGGGGGTTAAGCACTGGCAACTGTGAGTGCACAGCATCTTTGAGGTGATCCAAGGTGTAAATAAGCCAAATGGCAATGGCCAGGCCAATAACCATTGACACAGTTAGTGCTACTCCTAAAAGGTGAGCCACAAAAAAACTCATAACCACCGCTCCAGCCGTAATGTCTAAACTCAGGTTTTGTACAAAATGAATAACTCTACTCATAAGCCTGCACTGTGGAGCTTTTC
>NZ_DDDQ01000115.1:0-21628 GCF_002336325.1 Roseivirga sp. UBA1976
TTTTCGTACATCGAACTCAGGTTAGAATAGATATTCAAATTGAACCGGAACCTTTTTGAAGGTAGTATTGCTAAGCTCTGAACTTAGGGGCATAAAGGGGCCAGTAACTGGGCTTTTCATTTCTCTTTCGTAAGTACAATGTCCTCTGAAAGTTGAACTGTTAAATCAACTGTAGGGAGTAGCAGATAATCGAAATCAGAATCTCTTAGTTTTTCATAGAGAATACCTCTGGCGGTTCCTACGGTGATAACTCCTAAATGCTGACACAGTCCGCTTGGGATTTTTAGTTCAGTCTTATTTTCATTGAAAAATCTCGAGTAGGCTTCAACTTCAATTTCAAACTGACATTCAATTTCCAGAATGATAAAAGGTATTTGATCACTTAAAAAGCGAATTTCAAAAAAAATGGAAACCGAATGATTCTCGTCTGATGCACCAACATTGACCCCAACTTGTAACTCAATTTCAGAGTCTTTTTTGAAGCTCTCTTTGATTACCGCAAACTGGTGAGTTTCTATTGCACGAAGAGCGAATGGTATGGCAAGGTTAGTGTTCATTTAAGAAGCGATTTTTAAATAGCGTCTTTCGGACTTTCTGTTTGATTCAGCCAGACCTTTACCAAATACATTAATGGGTTGACGAGTTTGATAGATCAAACTCTCCAAATATTCCTTTCGATCTTTTTTAATAACCACCTCATCAGCCCAAAGAATGGCCTGTAGCTCAATGCCCAATACTTTCTCTAGCTTGTCTATGGTTGAGAATTTAAAATCACTTTGGCCCTTTAGGTATTTGGTGACTTGTTGTGGACTTACCTCTAGCTGACGCGCCAGTTCTGCCTGACTCCAGCCTTTATCGTCCAAAGTTTCCAGAATGCGCAAGGCAACACGGCCAGATTTTTTCAACCAGCCTTTGTTAGCTTTTCTGAATTCTATGCGCTCTTTCCACTTGTTGTCAGGATTTTTACTTCCCAATTCGTGAATCTTTTTTTCAATCTTGCTCATTTCAAGAAATATCTAAATAAACAATTTCAGCTTCGTTCTCAGTATCTTCCAAATAAGCCTTTACAACTCCAAGTTTTTGTAATTCCAGCTTAGTATGGTCACGGTCTCTCATATACTTTGTGAGTTTAATAGCTCCTCCTGTGATGATTATTGTATTGCCATATCGGAGACCATAAATTCTCAAAAATGAAAGTGAATAAGTTTTAGCTTTTAGTTTCTGTAAATCATAAGAAGTGTCTTCATCTTCTCTATCATCTAAGGGCTTGAAGAGACGATTTAATTCTTCCTTATCTTCAACCTTCAATAGTTTTCTTAATAACGTGTCTGCGTCATCAAGCGCATCTTCAACTATATCTGTAAGCTTTTTTGTTCCATAAAACTTTCTATAGTCTGATAGCCATTTTTTGAAAAATTCATAAAGGTAGATTTGATCTTCCCATTCGTCTTGTAGAATTTGTAGTGCATGTCGCTCGTCAGTGTCAAACTCTACGGTGTAGAGTTTTTCTTTTGAGAGCTCAAATATACGTACAACTTTCATTTTATCAACCTACAGGTTTATGTTTTGGTTCAGCTTGCTTTTAAATACTCCCTTTGATCGTTTTGTCTGTTAAGACGGCCCTAAAAATTTTATTTCCAATTCTTGAGAGTTCAACTGAAACGATTTGAAGATAAACTGAAGTGTTTTGAGATGATGTTCAGTGTTTCCATGGCCTTCTATGAATAAGTCTCCATGTTGGACTTCTGAGTGAAAATGCTTGCCATTGGCATGAATAGGTTCATTGGCTACGGCATATTTACTCCCTTGATAATGATCTGGAATAGGCCGATCCAGCGCTTTGATATTGTGCATATCCAAAACCCAAATAATTACAGTGGAGTAGAGGTCTTTCCAAGACTTTACCTCCTTTTCTTGGTCTCTAAACTTTACAAAAGTAGGAGTGGTGTCTTTAGTTGGATATGCGAGAATTTGAGCCAAATTGACCGAATACAGCTCTTTTGGATTTAGGTGTTTGTGTATTCTCTGCTGTAAACTGATAAGAAAGTCTTGATCATTAATTTCTAAAACCTGACCGATCAGGGTGTTTTTTAACTTGTCTATATTCATTGATGTGTATTTATTGACTATTCTAAAATCGTAATTCCTAACTCAAAAATCTAATTCCCATACCCCTCCTCCGGCTCCGCAGCCATACTCTCCTGATAGCTATCTGCGTATTCCTCAGCCTCTTCAATACTCACCTGCCCATTCATTAGCATAGGCAATAACCAATCGCGCAACTCGGAGAGCTTTTGGTTTTCTATTAATGATCTTTGAATTTTATCAAACATCGGAGAGGCTTTATCAAAATAGCTTTTCATTAAATCCGAAGGCGGTTTTACTTCTAAATATCTACTTGCAAATGAATCAAAAAGGAAGTTTTTAATACCACTGGTTTTGCCTTCCCATCCGAAGAACACACCTGCTTCATAAAGTCTGTTCCACATTAAAATGAAATTGTAGAATGAGTATTTATCTTTTAAGCTTATTGCTCGACAGAAATTTGAACATATAATGCTGTGAGGAAATCTTTCTAGAGTTGCTTCATTGATATAGGCAAGTCTTCCTGTTGATTGCGTAGGACTGCCACCTGATATCTCGACAATTAAGTCGCCTTCATTAAGTTTTTTGTGCTTATTGTTCTTGTGTATGAATCTTATAGGGGCTTTAATTTTTCCTTTGCCATTTAAGCCATTAATATCAGCTCCTCTGATGCAAGAAACCTTAAAACTGTAATTGCCATTTAATTCTTCTTTACCCCAATCGCCACTTTTATCATGTTCAATCCACGAGGATATAGAGTCAATATCCCACCCCTCAGGAATTTCTCTTTTGAGTTGCGTATTGTAAACCATAGGGCCGCCAGAGGCTTTGTAAGGCTTGCCTTCTAGTTCTGGTTTGCCCATAGCAGCAGCCTGTTCTGCGGAGATGGGGAAATCGAACTGCACAAACCAATAGTCATATATCAGTTTGGCCATGGCCTCTAACTCCGCATTGATTTTGTTGTTGAGCTCGATTTTGGAGTCTAGCGAATGAAGCAAGGCTCCGATTTTCTGTTGTTTGTCTAATGGAGGCTTTGGAGCTAAAACCTCGTAAATTCTTTTCGGTGATGTGTGCTTTACTTTTGTCCCTGAAGAAGAAAGCGCTATCTGATCACGGACACTTTTGGTTCTGAATAAGTAGTTCAGGAATAGTTTGTCATATTTCTGATTGTCAAAGGTTATTAGCCCAATTCGTTGATTATGAAGAAATTTTTCATCTTCTGGCACTAAGGCAGTACTTCCCAATAAACCGGGTGTCTGCTCGGTCATTGCAACTATAAGATCACCTTTACTACAGATATAATCTTCGGGGATTTCACCTGTATAAAACTTCTCTTTCCCAGGAGTATACTTGAATCCTCCTTCATCATAGAAGTTACCCGGTGTAAGTACTATCTTCTCTCCTTCACCCGAAAAGAATTCACCTTTGAAAGCAAACCCATGCTTGATTTCAATCCCATGTCCGAGTTCTTTCAAAGGGTATTTATTCATAGTCAAGGCTCTGAAGATTGGTTGTAATTTTCTCTTCAAGTATTTTGGATTCATTGAAGAGGAAATCCAAATCAGATTGATACTTCACAATCTTTGCTTTGAATGCATCTTGTGTTATATCTACAAGGTCAATCTTTACTTCAAAATATTGCCCTGCACTTAGACTATAGCCTTTTTCTTCAATCTGATCATAGCTTACCACTACGGAAAAATCGTCAAGTGCTTCTTTATTGTTAAAGGTGTTAATAATCTGGTCTTCTTCTTCAGCAGAAAGTACCGTTTTCTGGTTTTTATCGTCCACCTTTATTTTGGTGCCCAGATTAGAGGCATCTACCAACACCACCTCTTCTTTGTTTTCCTTATCCAAAAAGAGAATGGACACATTGGTGCCTGTAGTTGCGAAAATATTGCTGGGCATACTTACCACTCCGGCCAGCCATTTTTTCTCCACCAGTTTCTGCCTGATTTTTTTGTCAATACCACTTTGGGCAGTAATAAAACCTGTGGGCACTACAATGGCGGCCTTGCCCTTATCACTCAATGAGAACATAATGTGCTGCAAAAAGAGCAGGTAAATGGCCATAGACTCTTTCTTTTTGGCCGGTACCTTGGGTATGCCTGCAAAAAAGCGTTCGTGGTTGGCTTTGGTATCTAAATCGTCCCGGTAATCGGAGAAATCCAGTTTAAAGGGCGGGTTAGAGACAATGTAGTCGAACTTCTGTAGCTGGCCTCTGTCATCTTTATGGTAAGGCTCCAAAATGGTGTTGCCCTTGATGATATGCGGTATGGAGTGCACCAGGTTATTTAAGATCAGGTTCAACCGTAAGAGGTTAGTAGATTTCTGCGAAATATCCTGTGAGTAAATGGTGCACTTATCTTCTCCAATCTGGTGCGCCAGGTTCATCAAAAGCGTGCCCGATCCCGCACTGGGGTCGTAACAGGTGGCATTGCTCACTTCCCCCTGCACCAGGCAACGGGCCATAATTTTGGAAACGGCATGAGGCGTGAAATACTCCGCATACTTACCACCGCTGTTGGTGTTGTAGTCTTTAATCAGGTATTCGAAAATGGTGGCAAAGAAATCGAACTTCTCATTGAAGATGTGCTCAAAACTAAAGCCTACCAGCTTGTTGATAATGGCTTTGCAGAAGTCATCGCGCCTGTCGGTTACATATTTACTGATGGCTTCAAAGAGCACAATCTTTTGTCCACCTTCAGTGAGTACAGAGAAGATATCACTGTTTTCTCTGGCAATGTCTAAAAGCGTATTGTCGAACAGGTCGGCAAAATTGGCCTCGTTCTGTCTGGCAAAAAGGGAAGAGATAAAATGGTCAGGGCTAATTCTGGCCGTATTTTCACTGAGCTGAACCATTAAGAGTTCATACTCATCGTCATCATAATTGCGAAGTGCTTCTTCCCAGTCATCGGCATCAGCCAGCTTGGGGTCTAGCTGCTTTACTTCGTAAATGAACTTATCGTTCAGAAACTTATACAGAAAGGTTTGGGTAATGATTTTGAACTCGTTGCCATCATTGCCCAGACCATAATTGGCACAAACGCTTTTGAGGCTATCAATTAATGCTTTGGTTTTACTTTCAAAGAGAATAGTCTCTGTCATGCTGCTCTTCCGTTAAACTCGTTGAGATATTCTTGTGCAATCATGTGGTAAATGCGCTTGGATTGTGCAGCATTAACCGGCAGATTGAACTTGTTTTTAATTTGATTGACAACAATACGCGCCATCATTTTCTTTGCAAAGCTTTCGTTGCTTAAAATATTGGCGTTTTGCATAATATGCTGGTCTACCTCACTTTTAATGCTTTGTAGCACTTCAATTAGCTTGGCTTCTTTGTCGGTCAGTGGGTCTTTTTCTACCAATCGCTTGTGTACACGCGCGTACTTGGCATCGTTGGCATATTTGGCTCGAAGCAATTGGTTTTTACGTTCCAATTCCTTGGCTTTATCATAGATTTTATTGAGCGCTTCAATATTGGCTTCCATTTCCTCTTTGGTCACCTCGCTCAGGTTTTTCTTTTTAAAGAGCCTTTCCAGCTCATCTTTCAGGCTGATGAATCTTGGGTCTTTCGGATCGAAGTTTCCACCCAGCATTTCACGTGTGCGTTGCAAAGTATTTTTGAGTTGGTCGGCCAGCACCATTTCTTCTTCCTTCACCTTGGTAAAGGCGAAAATGATGTCTTCCAAAGCTACATTAAGTAGGTTGGTAGTTTCTGAATTATCGTCCAGATGCTGCTTCATGTTAATCATGCTCAGTCTGCTATTGGCTAAGGTTGAAAGCTTATTAAGCATTTTGAAGTCTAGCTTTTCCAGCAAGTCATAATTGCCCGTTAGTCGAATGAGGTTGTATAGACTTTTGGCCGTATTGAGTGCCTTGGTAATGTTCAACATTTCCTGCCTATCGTTGATCTCATTGATCTGGCGAGAAAAAGCTTCGGCATTGGTGGTGTCGAAATAGAGGAGTATGTCCTTAATGTCTTCTATATCGGCCTCAATTTCTTCTGTAGACTTGAATAGGTTGCTGTAGTGCTCTATTTCATCTCCTAATTCTGACTGCAGCTCATTGAAATACTCACGGTTCGTTTTATCGAACTCCTTCTGTATATCAGCAAAGTCTACTACATAGCCATAGCGAAAGTCTTTATAAGTTCGGTTAACCCGGGTTAGTGCCTGCAGCAGGTTATGTGATTTGATCACCCGGCAGATGTAGAGCTTTTTCAAACGCTTGGCATCGAAGCCAGTCAATAGCATATTGAATACGAAGAGAAAGTCGATTTTACCTTCTTTAAAGGCTTCCACCTGTTCTTTGCGTTCTTCCTTGTTGCCGATGTCGTGTAGAATGAGTGCGGCAGTCTTTACCTTCCGCTCATACATTTTCTTTTTGCCATAGGCTTCGGGGTCATCTGCAGCCAGATATTGTGGTTCAGCTGCTTCATATTTATCCTGAAAAATCCTGAACAGTTCTTTGGCCTGATCGGAAGAGTCGCAAATCACCATGCCTCCAATGCTGTTGTCATCAAACCTAAGTCTTGAGTTTTGAAAGTCCTCTACGATGTAGTCAAGCATGGGTTCTACAAATCTTGGGTGCGCGTAGACTATTTTTCGTTTGCCTTCACCTTCCAACACTTTGATGTCTTCCAATGCTTTTTGTAGGGCCATTTGGTAAGAGGTTTCAATCTCTTCTCTGATCAACCTCAAGGTATAACCATCGGCAATGGAGGCATTGTAATAGTATTTGTGAATGTAGTTGCCGAAAAGGCTTCTGGAATTATAGCTATCTCCCAAAAGCGGAGTCCCTGTAAGTCCTATTTTGATGGCATCGGGGTCGGACTGATTCAGGTTAGCCAGGAAACTACCTTCAGGATTGTAGCTTCTGTGCACTTCATCCAGAAAGTAGATGCGTTGCACATTGAGTTGATAGTCTTTATTGCTGACCACAGAAGGATCATCCTTAAATTTCTGGATATTAACTACTGTAATTTCAGCTTTTCCTGAATCATTGTGCACGGCCATATTGGCCTTGATGTCTTGCACAAATTCTTCTTTCGAATCAATAGTATGTACCACAAGGCCACGACTTTTGAATTCTCTTCCGGCTTGAATCAATAAATCAATTCTATCGACTATGAAGTAGAATTTAGGAATCACTCCCTTCGTGCTGAAATAATGTTTTAGATATTTGACATTGTAGAAAGTAAGGGCAGTTTTGCCGCTTCCCTGTGTATGCCAGATAATTCCCTTTTTACCACCTTGTTCCAGAGTTCTTTCAATTGCCTTTGTCGCAAAAAATTGCGGATATCGCATAATGTGCTTTTGCAAACCGGTTGATTCCTTTACGTAAGCAAAGGCAAACTCTAAGATGAAAGCTAACCGCTCCTTCGAATAAAGAGAAGTCAGAATTCTATTGGTGGGCGTGTCGGGGGCTTTGTTCAGGGCAAATTCTCCTGAATCTTTAATGCTATAAAGATTAGTGTCTTTGAGTACGCGTAGTTCTTCCTCAGGTGAAACCGCTTGAAGACTTATATTAAAGTCGAAATCAGGGTCTTCTCTAAAGTAGTTGAAAACAGGTTCGTGATAGGAGGGGCTTGCATAGAAGGCACCTTGGATGGGAGTCGGATTTTCATCGTCATACTCCATGTTGTTGGAGAAAACCATGAACTGCGTCAGGTTGACGAACTTTCTGAATTTCTTATTCTGAAAACGGGTTTTCATCCGTTTATGCTCCGCTTGAATGCCATCCAGATTATTCGGCTTCTTTACCTCAATGAATGAAAGTGGCATTCCATTAATCAGCACAATTACATCGGGTCTAAAAACGTCCTCATCCTTCTCATAAGGCAATTCTGTGACTACATGAAAGCTATTGTTTTCGAAGTTGTTGAAGTCTATCAGTTTGATTCCAGATCGGCTGGTGAGCCTTTCAAAGAAAGCCTGACCCAAATCTTCATTTTCAAGTTCGAGAGAGATTTGATTATAAAGCCCATTCAAATCTAATTCAGCATTACCCTTATTGATTTTTGTGATGCTCTCATTAAAGATATCTCGGAAGATGTTGGTCTCAGTATCCCATAGAGAGTCCTTTAATGAGATGTACTGATAGCCTAATCTCATCAAATGGAGGATGGCTGGTATTTTTACTCGTGTGTCTTCGTTGAATTTCATGTGCAATAAGAAGCTTAAAATACCTAATTTGAGTAAAATAAATTTATTCGAAATCCTTTTTTAGACAGGAGGTTATCTTGCTGGTTTGCACTTATCTGTGGTAGATACTTTTCTTCTTTGACACTTGTAGTGTCAATTTCCATTAAGATAGGTTCGCACGACACATGCTAGCCAGTTCAACCAGTTATGGTAAAATTAAACTTCACCTCACCACTTCTTTCTAAGTGGCTCTTCCAGGGGTAAGTACCACCAGGCCCATCCCCACCACGGACGTTTTACGTTGGCCAGATCTACCGTAGGGTCAATAATGAGTTGTGGCTTTCTGCCGTTGAGCGATGCAGTGGCCTGCGCAAAAACCATTACATCCATATCCATCAGTGCGTATTCTTGCTTCAGAAACTGGGCAAACTTCCAAATCATATAAGGTTTGCCTTCCATATCATCAATTTGCCATTCTTTCAGGTAGCCTCTCAGGTCAACCAGTATGCGCTCCCCATTGGCCTTGTTTTCCAAGATAAAATTGGTTTCGCCCGATTTACTTCTAAGCTTCATATGCCAGGCATACCGATGTCCTCCTTCGGTCCAGTGCACATTACCGGGAATAAACCAATGCCTGAATGGAAGAATAAGCTGTAAGGTCACAAAAACGGCCAATGCCCAGAGAATGAGCTTTCTTTTGCGAACACCCGGCATTACATGGTCGGTTTCAACTGCAGCCGGACGAGCTAGCTTTAAGCGCACGAAAAGCTTTCTGGGCCAGTCAGGAGTAAAGAATATAGTAGTGGCACCAATCATAAACCACGGAAATATGCCTATGCTAAAGAGTTGAGAGTTCATTAGGTGGAAGGCAGTAATGAGTATAAATGCCGGCCATCGCGACTTTTTCCAAAGTAAAAAGGGCACAATGAGCAGGTCTAGCAGCAAGCCACTATATGAAATGAACAGAACCATCCATTGTTCTTCGAAATAGGTGCCTAAGATGGGGAAATCAGGGTCAAGCCACATGGCTAGTGGATAGCCCTGCAGCCAGTCTGGATTGAGTTTGGCAACGCCTCCAAAGAAATACGGCACTGCTATAATGAACCTTAAGAGCCAGAGTGTCCACAGTGGAGCCGTTCTGTTGCGTAGTTTTTTCCAAATCAGGCTGTCAACGGAGAATCCTTTGTGCGCAGGCAGAAAAATGAGCAGAAAGCTTATAAGTACCACCAAATAGAAATGATTCAGATAGCGGGCCTGTTCCAGCAGATAGGTATAAGTAAAGAGAAGGAAAAACAAACCGGCCGAAACGCGATAGAGAAAACCGATGGCAATAAAAAGAGCTAAAAGCCCCAGAATGAGCCATAGAATAAACATGTAATCTTCCGGTAGTGGCTTGAAGTTAAAGGGTGCATAGCTAAAGTTAAAGTACGGCTCAATCCAATACCTGTAGATCCACCCGTAGCGGAAGTAACGCGTTACCTCCCAAAACATGATGCCACCAAACAGTACCCTAAACAACAGAAGAAAGGCATTGTCTACCGGTTCAAACAGCTTTTCTTTCCACTGTCTGGACCATATTTCTGATAATTCGCCCGAATGCTTTGAGGTCACTGAAAAAGGGTCTGGTTAAAATTGGCGGGTACCTTTTGGTACACGACCTATAAAATTAACTAACCCCTACATTCCTCAATGGCTTTTTCCAATATTCCCATGATTTTCTCCTCATTCATGCCAATCATAGAGGCAGGGAAGCCCACTTTTAGGTTTTGTATACTTAGGGTTTGTGCCGAAGGGTCAAAAGCATAGTCGAGTGAAATGCCATTTTTGCTCAAATAACCGCTATGGGCAACCATTTCAATGCCCTGTCCTTTGAGCTTGGCACTCAGGCAATCGAATATGGAAAGGTCTATGGAGTTAAATGTCTTGTTCATCTTCGTCTTCTTCTTGGGCATGAACGCTCTCGGCTTCTACTTCGGCTACAGGTCTGAAGTTACCTTCAGGAAGCTTTTCTTCGTCTTTGTAGTGATGAAAAACCTCAAGAATCGGAGATTCTTTAACCTCCGGTACTACAAAGGTGACCAACATGTTGTTCAAGCTTTCATGAATGCGCTCATAGGCCATCTTTACATCGTGAGCTGTAACCAGCATTATATTAGTTACCTTCTTCTCCTTGCCACTGTCTGCATCGGCCACCATATAAGATACCTTGGCCTGGTAAAATTGGTCGGCATCTTTATACTCAAAAACATCTACTATTTTACTCTTAGCAATACTGGTTACAGCAAACTCGCCCATTACCCGCTGTCCCATCTCTTCATAAATTCGGGCTTCAGCTTCAGTAAACGAAAGGGCATCGGCCAGGTAGGCCTCAGTTACATTTTTCAATCGGCCGTGCTCGTCCTCTTTTTGATATTTGACTTTGCAGGTAAACCAGGTTTTCATTTGATGTCTTTTAATTGGAACGCGAAGTTAAGAGGGTAAGAATGAAAAAGAAATTTGGATTGTCACTTTCGAGTGAATTTGATCATTTTCAATTGAACCGGTCTTTCCATTGCCATTGGGTGAAGAAATAAAGACCGAAGCCAGCCCTAAAGCCAGCCTGAAAAGGAGAGGGCTCGCAATTCTTTTTTATGGCAACAGAGTTGTTTTCAGACGCTTTATATAAACTTTTCATTATGAGTTTGAGGCCTTGGCTGTTCTTTGGGCAAGTTCAGAACGAGAAGTAGGAAAATATGTTCTGCCTGCCTTGGTTTTCTTACCCTGACTTTGGCCGATTAAGCTATGGAGGTACTGTTTATGACGACAGGGAGACACAATACTTAACTACGACTGAAGGCTTCCTATTCCAACAACATAAGGATAAGGCATGGGCATAGTTGGTTTTTTAAATCCATCAATTCTTCCGTATTTCGTCCCAATGAGTAGCGCAGTTTTTCCTTACAAATCGGCCATAGTAGTTACCTGTTTTCCCGAGCAAAGCCCCTGGCTGGCCAGCGAAATTGAAGCGTTGGGGTTTGAGGTAGTTTCCACCAATATTTCTGAAGTAGAAACCGTGGGTTATATGGACGATTGCCTGCGACTGAATATGTGGTTGCGAACAGGAAGCCGTGTGCTTTATCAGATACAGCGTTTCCCTGCCAAAAATGCCAACGATTTGTACAGCAGGGTGCGAGCTATTCCGTGGGAAAAGTATTTGCATGCAGATGGCTATTTTAGCATTACCTCTTATGTTAAAAACGATACCATTAGAGACGATAGGTTTGCCAACGTGAGGGTGAAAGATGCCATTGTAGACCGCATGGTAGAAAAAACCGGCAAACGCCCGGATTCGGGTCCCAACAAAGACCGAACGGTTATTCACATTTACTGGAAAGAAGATAAAGTAAGGATTTACTTCGATACCTCCGGTGAAACCATAGCCAAACACGGTTACAGAAAACTGCCCTTTAAAGCTCCAATGATTGAATCTTTAGCCGCTTCGACCATAAGGGCCAGCGAGTGGGATGCTCAGGCACCCTTCGTAAACCCTATGTGTGGTAGTGGTACTTTGGCTATAGAAGCCGCTCTGTTCGCTATCAATAAAGCCCCCGGGCTGGAAAGAGAAAACTTTGGTTTCATGCACATAAAGGGCTATGATGAAGAGTCGTGGCAAGGCTATCAGCGCTTAGCCAAATTGCAAATGAAGGCACCGGCTCCCGGGCTTAAAATTGTGGCCTCAGACATGAACCGCGATGCCATTAAAGCTGCGCGGGCGAATGCCAAAACGGCCGGTGTTGAAGAACTGATCGATTTTCAGCTTTGTGATTTTCGAGAGACACAAATGCCGGAAGAGCCGGGAGTAATTATGATTAACCCTGAGTACGGTGAACGACTGGGAGAAGAAGAGAAGCTACTGGAGGTATACAGGCAAATCGGTGATTTCTTCAAGCAGAAGTGTCAGGGCTATACCGGTTTTATATTTACAGGAAACATGAACCTGGCCAAAAGCATTGGTTTGAGAACCTCTGCACGAATTCCCTTTTACAATGCAAAAATTGAATGTAGATTACTGAAGTACGAGTTGTACAAGGGCTCCAAAAAACAAAAGGATTGAAAGCATTAAACGCTATTTTTCACAGCTTTCCTATCAAACTCCTGGTGGTGCACATAAAGCACAATCAGTTTTTATTGCTCTACTGGTTTTTCTTGTTTTCTACTGTGGCCGGTGGTTTCGGTAAAAATTTGGGTATTCCCTATTTGTTTCTCGATCCAATATACCTCGATTCGGTAGGGTTTTGGGGCTTTTTTATTATGGGGCTCAGCCTGGCCGGGTTTTCCATGGCTTTTAACATCACTTCTTACATTCTTGACGGATTCCGTTTTCCTTTTCTTGGCACCCTGCCAAGGCCTTTTACTCACTTTTGCCTGAACAACTCCATTTTACCACTCAGTTTCATGACCTTCTATGTGGTAAAAATTATTCAGTTTCAGCGCGATTACGGTCTGTACAGCACCGGTGAAATAGCCAACTCTTTGCTCGGTTTATTTACAGGGTTCGTAATTATGCTGGTGTTGCTCTTTAGCTACTTTACACTTACTAACCGCGATATTCGGGCCGTAATGCGCAAAAAGGCCCGCAAGCAAATTAAGGCCGGCATCAGCCAGAAGCGCAATGCCTTTCGGCAGTTGCAAAGGCTGCGCAGGGGCAATGTGCGTTGCGACTATTACGTGTCCATTAGGCTCGGATTTTTTTCCACCAAGCGTTTCGAAAAGTACTACGACCGGGTGGCTATTCTTGGCATTTTTAAGCAAAACCAGCGCAACGCCATTATTGCAGAGAGTTTTCTAATTGTCACGGTTTTTGGTCTGGGTCTTTTTCAGGAGTCTAGGGCATTTCAAATTCCGGCAGCGGCCTCCAGTGTGCTGTTGCTCACGGTAATTATTATGGCTACAGGAGCCCTGAGCTATTGGTTGCGGTCTTGGGTAGTTACGGCAGCCATTGGCTTGCTTATTATTTTTAACCTACTCTTTAGTGAGTTTAACTGGGGCTATCGTTATCCGGCCTATGGAATAGACTATACGGTTGGAAAAACTCCCTACAACCTGGACGAAATCCATGAGATTTCCGGCAAAGACGATATTGAAGCCTCCAAGGCCTATTGGCTGGATATGCTCAATAACTGGAAAGCCAAAACAGGGCAAGAGAAGCCCAAAATGCACCTGATTGCTGTTAGTGGTGGAGGGCAACGTTCTGCATTATGGACCACCAATGTGTTGCAACATATAGATTCCGTAAAGCAAGGGCAGTTGATGAACGAAACGTTTCTCATTACAGGAGCTTCCGGAGGGTTAATTGGCGCTGCCTTTTATCGCGAGCTTTTCTGGTTGGGCAACGATCCTCGGAATAGCATCCATCGACACGAGATAGGCAACCAGATTTTAAATCCTTTAATTTTCAAGCTGCTCATCAACGATATTTTTCTGAAAGTAAAATCGTTCGAATATGCCGGGCAGCGATACAAAGTAGAACGAGGCCATACGTTTGAACAGAACCTGGCCAAGAACCTCAATGGGGCACTAGACAGGCCTCTGGCCGATTATCGTTCGCCCGAATACAGGGGAGAGATTCCTGCACTTTTGGTGAGCCCGCTTATTACCAATGATGGTCGTAAACTCTATATTTCGCCACATCCGGTAAGCTTTTTGAACTACCGCGATGAGGAAAATACCATTGTACAAGGCGTAGATTTCAGGTCGCTGCTTAGGGAACATCAGCCCGATAGTTTGCGGTTTCTTACGGCCCTTCGAATGAGTGCTACTTTTCCCTATGTGGTGCCCACCATAACCTTGCCCACCGAACCGCCTATTCAAATTGCCGATGCCGGTATTTCTGATAATTATGGGATTGTAGACGGACTTATTTTTCTCAATGTGTTCAAAGAGTGGATTATGGAAAATACCAGCGAGGTGGTGTTCATTACCATTCGCGATTCCAGCAAAGAAGACGAGCTTACCGCGCCCGAACCACAAAACGTAATGGAGCGGTTCTTCTCCCCAATACAGTCGGTTTACAAGAGTTGGGATAAGGTGCAGACCATAAAGAACGACCAGTGGTATGAACTCACCAAAGAGATTTTTGGAGATCATCTCAAAAGGGTAGAGTTTCAATACACCTATCAAACCCTCAACAGGGCATCGCTGAGCTGGCGACTCACAGAATTCGAAAAGCAAAACATAGTAGAATCTATTCATTTGCCCGAAAACCAACGGGCTCTGCAAAAGTTAAAGTAAGAGAGATTAAAGCCTGCCAATGGTTTTAACCGTTTTAATGAGCGGTGTAAAAAGCTATCCTAACAAGTGTTAGGAAAAAGTCTCATTTTGGCTAAATTTGCCCTTCTAGAAATGGATGATATATGCAAGAAGTAGCTCCTTATAAACCCAAGAATAAGATTAGAATTGTTACTGCCGCCTCATTGTTCGATGGTCACGATGCGGCCATTAATATTATGCGCAGAATTATTCAGGCCACCGGTTGCGAGGTAATTCACCTCGGACACGACCGTAGCGTGGAGGAAGTGGTGAACACAGCAATTCAAGAAGATGCCCAGGCCATAGCCATGACGTCTTACCAGGGGGGACATAACGAGTACTTCAAGTATATGTATGACTTACTCAAGGAGAAGGGTGCCGGACACATTAGAATCTTTGGAGGAGGTGGAGGAGTAATTCTTCCGGAAGAAATAAAAGAGCTAATGGACTATGGCATTACGCGCATTTATTCACCGGACGATGGCCGCGCCATGGGACTGCAGGGAATGATAAATGACATGGTGAAGCAGTGCGATTTTCCTACCGGACAAAACTTAAACGGAGAGGTAAATCACTTAAAAGAAAAGGATGTAAAATCTATAGCCAGAGTTATATCGGCTGCAGAAAACTACCCGGAAGAATCTAAATCTGAACTGGATAAAGTTCACCAACTGGCAGAGGCGGTAAAGACACCGGTGCTCGGAATAACCGGAACCGGAGGAGCCGGAAAATCATCGTTGGTCGATGAATTGGTAAGAAGGTTTTTGATCGACTTTAAGGAAAAGCGCATTGGTATTATCTCGGTAGACCCTTCCAAGCGAAAAACGGGTGGAGCCCTGTTGGGCGACCGAATTCGTATGAACTCCATTAACAACCCGCGGGTATATATGCGCTCGCTGGCTACGCGCCAGTCCAACCTGGCCTTGTCCAAGCATGTGCGCGAGGCGGTTCAGGTGCTGAAGGCCGCGGAATATGATCTCATTATTTTAGAGACCTCAGGCATAGGTCAGAGCGATACGGAAATTCTCGATCACTCCGATGTTTCTCTTTATGTAATGACACCGGAGTATGGAGCAGCAACTCAGTTGGAGAAAATAGATATGCTCGACTTTGCCGACATAATTGCCCTCAACAAATTCGACAAACGTGGTGCTCTCGATGCCTTGCGCGATGTAAAAAAACAGTACCAGCGTAATCACGGGCTTTGGAACGCCAAAATTGACGATATGCCGGTGTTTGGCACCATTGCGTCCCAATTTAACGATCCGGGCATGAATTCGCTCTACAAGTCTATTATGGATAAGATTGTGGAGAAAACACAGGCCGATCTAAAGTCTACTTTTGAGATTACCAATGAAATGTCGGAGAAGGTCTATGTGATTCCGCCTAACCGAACCCGATACCTTTCTGAAATTGCCGAAACAAACCGGGCATACGATGCCACAGCACTAACACAGGCCGAGGTAGCAGATAAACTATACGGACTCCAGAGGTCTATCGATACCCTAAAAGACTCTACCATTGCAGACCGCGATAGGCTGATTAAAGGCCTACAAGAATCTTTTGAGCAAGTCAAAATGGACCTCGATCCTTACAACTGGCAACTCATTGAGCAGTGGGAAGAAAAGAAAAGAAAATATTCGGACCCTGTTTATTCCTTCAAGGTTCGTGACAAGGAAATTAAAATTAAGACCCATACCGAATCGTTATCGCATACTCAAATACCGAAAGTATCACTGCCTAAATTCAGAAGCTGGGGCGATGTAATTCGCTGGTCTTTGCAGGAAAATGTGCCGGGAGAGTTTCCATACACTGCGGGAATCTACCCTTTCAAAAGAGAAGGCGAAGATCCTACCCGTATGTTCGCGGGAGAAGGTGGCCCGGAAAGAACCAACAGACGCTTTCATTATGTGAGCTTGGGCATGCCGGCCGCAAGGCTTTCCACGGCATTCGATTCCGTGACACTTTATGGTAACGACCCCGACTACAGGCCGGATATTTATGGAAAAATTGGTAACTCAGGGGTAAGTATTTGCTGCTTGGATGATGCTAAAAAGCTCTATTCAGGATTCAATTTGTGCGATCCGACCACATCGGTTTCAATGACCATCAATGGTCCGGCTCCAATGCTCTTAGGCTTCTTTATGAATGCAGCCATTGACCAGCAGTGCGAAATCTACATCAAGGAGAATGGTCTGGAAGATGAAGTAAATGCCAAGATTGAAGCCATTTATAAAGAAAAAGGAGTAGCCAGACCGCAATATCAGGGTGAACTGCCCGAAGGTAATGATGGGCTCGGGCTTATGTTGCTTGGGGTAACGGGCGATCAGGTATTACCGGCCGATGTATATAATCAGATAAAGGCTAAAACCCTTTCTGTAGTACGCGGAACAGTGCAGGCCGATATTCTGAAAGAAGACCAGGCGCAAAACACATGTATTTTCTCTACTGAGTTTGCCCTTAGACTAATGGGCGATGTTCAGGAGTACTTTATCGAACACTTAGTTAGAAACTTCTACTCCGTTTCTATTTCGGGCTATCATATTGCCGAAGCAGGAGCTAATCCAATTACCCAATTGGCCTTTACATTGGCCAATGGCTTTACCTACGTAGAGTACTACCTAAGCCGGGGCATGGATATTAACGCCTTTGGACCAAACCTTTCATTCTTCTTTTCCAATGGTATAGATCCGGAGTATGCGGTGATTGGCCGTGTGGCCAGAAGAATTTGGGCGAAAGCTTTGAAAAATAAGTATGGGGCCAACTCACGGGCCCAAATGCTCAAATACCATATCCAGACTTCAGGGCGATCGTTGCACGCGCAGGAAATTGACTTCAACGATATAAGAACCACGTTACAGGCCTTGTATGCTATTTACGATAACTGTAACTCTCTTCATACCAATGCCTACGATGAAGCTATTACAACTCCAACAGAAGAGTCGGTAAGAAGAGCCATGGCCATTCAGCTCATCATTAACAAAGAACTGGGGCTGGCTAAAAATGAGAACCCTATGCAGGGCTCGTTCATTATAGAAGAGCTAACGGACCTAGTAGAGGAGGCTGTTTTAGCCGAATTCGACAGAATAACTGAAAGAGGGGGCGTGTTAGGAGCCATGGAAACCATGTATCAGCGCAGCAAGATTCAGGAAGAGTCGCTTTACTACGAGACGCTCAAGCATACCGGAGAATTCCCAATTATTGGTGTGAATACCTTCCTGAGTTCTAAGGGCTCTCCAACGGTTCAACCCAAAGAGGTAATTAGAGCTACTACGGAGGAGAAGGAGTACCAGATCAGCATGTTGGGCAATCTGCATAAGGGCAATGCTCAAAAGGCCAAAGAAATGATTGACAGGGTACAGAAAGCCGCTATTCAAAACCAAAATATGTTTGAAGAACTAATGGAGGCTTGTAAGTATTGCTCACTGGGTCAAATCACCAGTGCCTTGTTTGAGGTAGGTGGGCAGTATCGTAGGAACATGTAATGTTTCTGCGGTGGTGATCAGTTAATCGGTGATCAGAGATCAGGGCCTGAAACCCCATTTTTTAGCACCCATTTCGGAATTAAGGGGGGCGGACATCAGTTGATAGGAAATCAGTGTTTTGGATTGTCATTCCCGCGCTGGCGGGAATCTCCGAATCACTGGCAAAGAATATACTAGTAGTGAGCTAATCAGAAATAAAGAGTTGGGAATGGCACGAACCAGTGGTCAGACCAGTAAGCAAAGGTTGCCAAGCCAACCGGATTTGGTGATTGCGAGTCGGCCTAAAGGTCGGCAGACATGGAATAAAATAAATTCTTTAAGACGTGGCGATCCGTTTGATGATTGTAAGCTAGGATGCCGAGTACCAATCGACTCCTCCGAACCGTCCTTATAAGCGAGGGTTAGTGGAGTAACTTCAAAACCTTCTTTCGAAAACGGCATACTTGGTCTTCAAAATTCTTCGGCAACATATTGGCAGAGGTGTCGCGATAGAGCATACCCTGATATTGCATATCAAAGTATATGGAGCTATTCCTGAAAGGAACTTCAAAGCCTTCAGGGAGTTCCGGACTGGCACCTACTGAAAGCAAAAATGTATGTTTACCTGCCAGTTGTTTACCCATGGCTTTGTGTCTTTCGGTTAAATCCGTGAGTCTGTCGAAGAAGGTTTTCATTATTCCGCTCATGGCATACCAATACACCGGTGTAGCAAACACAATAGTTTGTGCCTCGTGCACGGCCCTTGCCAGTTGATTGAATTCATCATTGGCCGGGTAGCGCTGACTATAGGAATAGCCTTCAAAAAAGAAGTTTTGCAAGTCCATAATATTTGCTTCTCCCGGAGCAAAAACCTCATTCACCAGTTTTAAGGTGTTGCTATCACTTCTTGCACTCCCTACAATAACCAGGGGCTTGGTTTTAAAACTCATAGGATCGCAACAGCTCCGGGCTATGAATAGTTCGAGAGCTTTGTTTCGTTACTTGGTGGTTCTATGGGATAAGATCGTCAATTATAAATCGAAATAAGCCAGGGCTCGTTGGCGGCAGGGCAGTATCGCCATTGGTTCAAAATTCAAGGTTCTAAGTTTAAAGTGGGCCATGGTTGCCCTTTGATTAAAGACTACAAAATCAGTTCGTTGCCGTCATTCTTGCGCATCTGCACACCGCAGGCATGGGAGGCTCAATCACTGGTCGGACCACTTGGAGTGGTCCGACCGGTGGTTTAGGAAGCTCTTGGCCACAATGCCGATTACAAGGCGACTCTTGCTTACAAACAAGGACTAGTTGGGGGACGGAGAGTGTCTAAAAGCAATAAATCGAAAGTCGAAATGCTTAAGTGCTTTAAATACTTTAATCTAAACTACCTATAAAAATAAAGTCTGTGAATGAAGGTATATCGATTACAAAGCGACTTCTCCGAATCCTCGTTCTCAACAGGTACTAGTTGGAGGCACACCACTGGTCAGTCCAGTAGGTAATCCGTTTGTTTGGTCATTAGTATCCCAGAAACATGTAGTTGTTTTGTTAAGTGAAATTAAGTAAAAGCGGCTCATTATACACTTGAGAGCCTGCAACCCTCAAAGTGGCAGGCTCCCAGGTATGTGGTCATTCTATTCGCTTAATCCTCTAAACCCTTAATTTGTACCGTGACTCCTATTGCATAGGCTGTAACAAAACAAGGTGAATTACTGCCGTTCAAGTCCTTATTAAACTCGGTCCATGTGGTAGAGTTTAACGGATAAGACTGTCTTACTAAATTGCCGTCTCCACCATTGGTTACTGCTCCTAGAACAACTCCTCCCCCAATCAATTTTTGACCACCGGCAACTTGGGCTTGCTGATTACCATGCTGTACTTCCTGAGAGCTTTGACGTTGATATACGGTGCCAGTAATATTTAAATAATCACTACGAATTCCAATAGCATACCCGACTAGCTCCACTTCTGAAGCAGCTCCAACATAATCGCATGCGCTAGCCTGCCACGACACCCAAGAGCCATTGACTTGTCGTGGACCGTTACTAACAATGAACTTGCTATGATTTCCACTTAAGATGGTAGTTTGACACCCCCCACCGGTCATTACAAAATTTGCTACAGACATATTTTGAGCGGTATCGCCTCCTGCAAAGGGGTTTGTACCTGGAGAAGCGCTTATGAATACCTCTAGATAGTTCCCAGGATCATAGACGGCTAAGGCATAGGAGGTAAGATGGCCAGAAGTGTCGGCTGGAACCATGCAGTCATGGCAGGTAGCAGTCCAGCCTGTAATCTCTAGCAGCCCTCCACCATTAGGTATTTGTTGAGTGTTTGGAAAACATCCTGTTAAAAAACTATGCGAATTATTCATAGGAGATACTCTTGCTCCACCAGAAACAATTTTGTAATGGCTCTTAGTAATTGATACCGTGTTAGAAACAGTCTGGTACTGAACTAATGAAGTATAGTCTGAGAAAAGAGTTGGGTTCTCAAGGCTATACTTTAGAATAAAAAGATCAATGTATTGTTGAATAAACTTAGCTGCTGCTACGTTTTCTGTAGCTTGTGCCAAATCAACCATAGATATTGACTTGTATAAGCCGTATGTAGTATCCACACCACAGGTTTTAATCCATGTATCTATGTTGGTTGAAGATTGAGTAATGTCTATTGAACCTGCGGCTACAGCACTTCCGCCTACTACAAGTACTTCTTGTTTAAAACCGCTTTGTAGTCCTTTTGCATTTAAATTATAAGCAGCGTTGGCTGAAGCTGTGACAGAAACTACACTTTGGTAGGCCGCCTTAACCTGGGATTCAATTTGGGTTTGGTCATCATAGGTTTCGGTGGCCGCGCTTATATGAATTGAGAAGGAGCCGCCCAGATTCCAGCCGGTGGCTATATGAGTACCATATTTATTGACAAATGCTTTCGCTGAAGCTAAAGAATTAACTGATCTTAGATCATTTACAAATTGTTCGTCAAAGAATTCTGTGAGGTTTTGATCTGTCAATTCCGCTGTATTGGACAGATATGTAGTTCCAGTGTTGACTTCTCCAATGCATGAACTGCTAAAAGAGGAAGAAGTCTTATACTCATCATGCATCATAGAGGCTTTCACAGAACCACTGTAAAAACCGAAGCTTCCTTCAACCCCAAAGGAAGCAGCAATTGATTCAAAGCTGCTTTGTTGGCTACTTTCAACTTTAAATGTGGCAGAATTAATCTGCTGAGATGTTTGTTGGGTGATGTAATTGGAAAGATTTTGCTTAAAGTTATCAGACCGGATATCATTTAGGTTGTTGACTATTTCCTTTAAGTCTTGTGCCAGATTCTGATCCACTAAATTGAAGGATTGTAATATGAATTGAGATGGAGGCAAAACCACCTTGTTTTGTACAGATGTTGAGACCATGTTTTTTTAAGTGTAATTTCTAGTCAAATTAACTAGAATTCTGATCTGTCAAAACATGCAATGAAAAACAGGAAAAAATACCGATTCCTGTAAGCGAAGTAAAAATACTTGCTTTTGCAATCTGTCTTTCGTTTTTGACCTTGTGTTATTCCGATTATAATTTAACCTGAGTTCGATGTAAGTAGTAAAATATCCCCTCTTAGGAGGTCATTGCGGAATTTTCCTCTGAA